>WGEY01000067.1 GCA_015492495.1 Deltaproteobacteria bacterium
CATCTGATGAACTAAACGTCCGCCGGCCGCAGAGGGCCGCGGGCGTTGTTTTATTCTCTTACAAGGTCGCCTGTCCCGGGAGGCTTCGAAGATCGAGAAAAAGGGGAGAGTTGACAACGGAGACGCGGAAGAGCTTCTGCAGCGGCTGAGTGCTCCCGGCACATCGAGGTTCGGCGTCTCTTACGCCACGGTACGTTTCCAGGCCCCGCCCATTGCCTGACATCTTCCTTTCACCGACATCAGGTGAGAGTGTTGCACGGCCCGGCTGGGCCGCATGTTGCCTGAAACCAGAGACCTTGTTTCGCCCCGTATTCCATCCTCAAGTTTTTTCGTTTGAAAAATCACAACTTATATGTTAGAAGAACTTGTTATTTCAATGATTTCCTTTTTTGGAGAGGTCACCTGGCATATGGAACGTTACGATCCGGCTGCCATAGAAGAGAAGTGGCAGAAGATATGGGAGCGCGACCGCGCGTTCTCGACCACCGGTAAGGAAGGCCGAGAGAAGTACTATATCCTCGAGATGTTCCCCTATCCTTCGGGCAGGATACACATGGGCCATGTGAGGAACTACTCCATAGGGGACGTTGTGGCGAGGTTCTACAGGATGAAGGGCCGAAACGTCCTGCATCCCATGGGATGGGACTCCTTCGGGCTGCCTGCTGAGAACGCCGCCATCCAGCACGGGATACACCCGGCCGTATGGACGCAGCGCAATATCGACTACATGAGAACCCAGCTCAGGCGCCTCGGCTTCAGCTACGACTGGGAGCGTGAGGTCACCACGTGCACACCCGAGTACTACCGCTGGAACCAGTGGTTCTTTCTCAAGTTCTACGAGAAGGGGCTTGCCTACAGGAGACGCTCCTCTGTGAACTGGTGTCCTACCTGCTCGACCGTCCTTGCCAACGAGCAGGTGGAGGACGGCCGCTGCTGGAGGTGCGAGGCCGAGGTCGAGCAGAAAGAGCTCGATCAGTGGTTCCTGAGGATAACCCGATACGCAGATGAACTCCTGGAGAGCGCAGATAGGATGCCCGGCTGGCCCGAGCGCGTGCTTGTCATGCAGAGGAACTGGATAGGCAGGAGCATCGGGGCGGAGGTCGACTTTCCGGTCGTGGGCTCCGACGATGTCATAAGGATATTCACCACGAGGCCGGATACCCTCTACGGGACCACATTCATGAGCCTTGCCCCCGAGCACCCGCTCGTGGAGAGGATAACCACGCCCGAGAGGGCCGGTGAGGTAAGGGCGTTCATCAAAAGGGTCGGCTTAAGGGACAGGGCTGTGGGCGAGGATACGGAAAAGGAGGGGGTCTTCACCGGGGCTATGTGCCGCAATCCACTTACGGGCAGGGAGATACCGGTGTTCGTGGCGAACTTCGTACTCATGGAGTACGGCACCGGGGCCGTTATGGCCGTGCCCGCCCATGACCAGAGGGACTTCGAGTTCGCGAGAAGGTACGGTCTGCCCATAACCGTCGTCATAAATCCGCCGGACAGGACGCTTGATCCGGAGACCATGGAAGAGGCGTACGTGGATGACGGAGTGATGGTGAACTCAGGCCCCTTTGACAACATGAAGAACACCAAGGCCATGGAGGCCATCGTTGAGAAGCTCGAAAGGGACGGGACCGGCAAGAGAAGCGTGACCTACAGGCTGAGGGACTGGGGCATATCGAGGCAGCGTTACTGGGGGTGCCCGATCCCGATCATATACTGCAAGGCGTGCGGCACCGTGCCTGTTCCCGAGGAGGACCTCCCTGTCATACTCCCAGGGGATGTGGAGCTCACCGGCAAGGGGCTTTCACCTCTTGCGGACACATCCTTTGCCAGGACGAACTGTCCCTCCTGCGGAGGGGACGCAAGGCGCGAAACAGACACCATGGACACCTTCGTGGACTCGTCGTGGTATTTTCTGAGATACACCTCGCCCGGCCTGAAGGATGCGCCGTTCGACAGGGACGACGTCTCGTTCTGGATGCCCGTGGACCGCTACATCGGCGGCATAGAACACGCCGTGCTGCATCTTCTGTACGCAAGGTTCTTCACGAAGGCGTTGAGGGACCTCGGGCTCGTGGATGTCGACGAGCCGTTCGAAAACCTCCTGACCCAGGGCATGGTCTGCAAGGAGATAATGAAGTGCCCGGAGCACGGCCACCTCTCCCCTAAAGAGGTCGAGGATGGAAGGTGCACGCATTGCGGCAGGGAGGTCGAGGTGGGGCCGGTCGAGAAGATGAGCAAGTCGAAGAAGAACACGGTCGATCCGGACAGTATCATAGCTGCCTACGGCGCGGATACCACCAGGGTCTTCACGCTCTTCGCTGCCCCGCCTGAAAGAGACCTCGACTGGAGCGAGGAGGGGGTGGAGGGCTCCTTCAGGTTCCTCGGTAGGGTATGGAGGCTCGTCAATGAGCACGCCGAGGCCGTGAGGGGTTCCGCCGCCTACGCGGGCGGCAGACCGCTCGATGGGTACCTCAAGGATGTACACCGCACGACCCACATGACCATAAGAAAGGTCACACAGGATATAGAGGAGAGGTTTCACTTCAACACGGCCATAAGCGCGATCATGGAGCTTGTAAACAGGCTTTACCAGTGGGAAGGCCGGAAGAAGGACGCGCTCGAGATCGAGGTGTTGAAGGAGGCCCTGGAGGCGGTGGTCCTTTTGCTTTCCCCATTCGCCCCGCATATCACCGAGGAGCTCTGGCAGAGGCTCGGTAACGACACACCGCTTTACCGCACCCAGTGGCCTTCGTTCGACCCTAGCGCCATCGCCACGGAAGAGGTTACACTGGTGGTCCAGGTGAACGGGAAGGTCCGCTCAAGGGTCCGGGTGCCGGCCGGTGCCGAAAAGGATGCGGTTGAGGCCGTCGTTATGAAGGATGACAAGGTCATCCAATGGATCGACGGCAGGAACATAAGAAAGACCGTGTACATACCCGGCAGGATATTCAACATAGTGGTAGCGTGATGGAGAACGCATGAATATGTCGAAAAGGATGGTCGGCCTCTTGGTACCGCTCCTCATGCTCCTTGTTTACGGCTGCGGATACCACGTAGCCGGCAAGGGGGGCACATCCACGTTGGAGGTGGAGGGTATCACCACGATCGCCATCCCTATCTTCAAGAATGATACCCACAGGGCTGACGTGGAGTCCGTTATAACGACGGCCATAGTGGACGAGTTCGTAAATGTTGTGGATGTGGTGGACCCGGACAGGGCGGATGCCGTCATGGAGGGCCGCATAAAGCGATACTCTCTTGATGCCATCTCCTACACCGAGCGGGATGTCGTAAGAGAGTACAGGCTTACGGTGGTACTTTCCGTGAGGATCGTAAGAATAAGCGACGGTAGGGTCATATGGCAGGATGATGCCGTAACGGACTATGAGGACTTTACGGTGGATACCTCAAGCGTTACCGCCACGAGGGATGCCGAGCTGGACGTACTGAAAAAGCTCGCCAGAGACACGGCAAGGCTTCTCAGGGAGCGCGTACTCGAGGGTTTTTGATACGAGCGTGGAGGCGCGGATCGGGTCTTATCATGAAGACACAGAAGACAGAGCCGGTCAGGCCGGTGTATTACTTCTACGGAGATGAGGACTACCTCATCGACAGGGCCGTGGATGGTATAAGGAGCCGTGCGCTCCAGGGCGGGTTCGAGTCCATGAACTACCATACGTACGATGCCAAGACACTCGACGCCGCGGAGGTGGTGACGGTGGCCAGGACCATGCCCGCCTTCTCCGGCATGAGGCTTGTGGTGGTAAGGGGTGCGGAGTCGCTTAAGGTCGCGCAGGTGAAGGTCTTTGAAGAGTATGTTAGATCCCCGTCTCCCTCGACGTGCATTGTTTTTGTGGCGCGCGGTGCAAAGGTGGACAGGAAGTCAGAGTTTTTCAGGTACCTCAAGGCCAAGGGGGGTGTAAAGGCTTACAGGTTGATGGAAGAGGATGAGGTCTGCCGCTGGATAGTGAACCATGTGAGAGGCGAGGGGAAAAAGATCAGCGAGGCAGCGGCCCGTAAGCTCGTGGCTGTCACGGGGTGTGCCATAGGAGATGTTAAGGGTGAGCTGGACAAGATCGTACTGTTTACCGGAGACAGGGAGGAGATCAGCGAGGATGACGTAGAGCGCTGTGCCCTCGGTATAAGGGACGAGACCTCCTTCGACCTGGCCGAGGCCGTGGGGAAAAGGGATGTGGCCGGTGCGCTGTGCATACTGTCGATGCTCGAGGGGGAGGAACCGTCAAAGGTACTGGGCGCGGTGGCCTGGCACTTCAGGCAGCTCGTCAAGGTGAAGGCCCTGATGGAAAAGGGGGCTCAGCCTTACAGGATTTCACAGCTTCTCCGGATGTCGGAAAAAAACGTACGGCGTTACATGGCGACGAGCAGGAGCTTTTCCGATTCCGAGCTCATGGAGGTCCTTGCAGGGCTCAGCAAGGCCGACGTCGACATCAAGTCCGGCCGTATGCCAGGCGGCCTTGTATTGACGCGGCTTGTAATGGAGTGTTGCAGCGGCAGGGCCTTGAGGCAGGCTTGATACCGCATACCCGACATCCAAGGCTACCGCTCTGATCGCATGTTGCAGGTTGCTCAGGGGATTACTTGGAGCTTATGGAGTTCGCCGCGGTTGTCAGGCGGGATATCCTGCGAGAGGCGTTGTTCCTGTGCAAGACCCCCTTGGTCACGGCCTTGTCGAGGAGAACCGTAGCATCCCTGAGGAGCGCCCTTACCTCTTCAGCGTTCCCTCTCTTTATGGCCTCTCTAACCTTCTTGGTGGCGGTCTTGATGCTGGATTTGATGGCCTGGTTTCTGAGCCTTCTCTTTTCGCTCTGTTTGTGCCTCTTTATTGCAGAACGATGGTTTGCCAAGTTTTTTCCTCCTGAGTGTGGTTAGTTAAATATCATATTCGTTTGATGGATGTTTGTCAAGGTTTTTTGATCATGGGTAGGGGAGATCCTAAAGACCGGTTTATGGTGTCGTTGGGAGAGGTTTGGACAACCTGGATGATTTCTGATCTTCGGCTTAGGAGCGGGCTCTTTATCGCCATATCGGCTGTGACAACGGAACCCCGTGGTACCCTTTTCACCGCGGTTCGACGAACATCACGCACAGAAATGGCCTGAGAAGCGGCTTCATGATAAAATGCGTCTGATCGAAACCATTGAAAACAAAGGAGTTTGGGGCATGGCGTATTGCAGTGAAGTCTGCATCGTGATCAAGGAGCGTCTCTGCGGTGAGGCTTTTTCTTTGAAGAGGGTGCTGAAGGCGTTTCCCGGCGGTATCCTTCGGTGGGAGGCCTATCCCTGAGGCGGCGCGGGCATGAAAATGCATAGCGAGCGAATGTAATACGAACTTTCTTGCATTTGAAGGTTACCTGCAGCTTACTGCATGTAGCTTCAATGTGGTTGATGCTTCCTGCGTCAGATGCCAATACATGCCTTTTCACCGGTTGCACTTCGCTTGTCATGCGCTTGACGGCACCTGAAGCTGCGCACAGGAGAAGATGTCGGACAACAGTAGGATAACCGGGGCCGCCTCGGTAATGGGGGCCGCTACACTGGTAAGCCGTGTACTGGGCTATACAAGGGACGCCGTCATCGCGTACGTCTTCGGTGCTGGCATGTCGGCCGATGCCTTCTTCGTGGCCTTCAGGCTCTCCAACCTTTTCAGGCGTCTTGTCGGCGAGGGGGCGCTTACGACCTCGTTCGTGCCGGTATTCACCGAGGTCATGGCCGAGCGGCCGGTAGAGGAGGTGAGGGCCTTTGTGTCGAGGTTCTTCTCCCTCTTCTTCCTGATACTCCTTGCCCTTGCGTTTGTTGGGATCATCTTTTCCCCCGTCCTCGTCAAGCTCATGTCCCCCGGATTCTCCGTTGTATCGGAGAAGTTCGCACTAACGGTCAGCCTTACAAGGCTCATGTTCCCCTATGTGGTCTTTATCGGCCTCATGGCCGTTGCAATGGGTGTACTGAACTCCTACAGGCACTTTGCGGCCCCGTCCATCTCTCCCATATTCTTCAACATCTCCATCATAGTGCTGGCCCTTGCGCTGACTCCGTTCTTGGAGAGGCCTGTCTATGCACTGGCCATCGGGGTCATAGTGGGCGGCGTGCTGCAGTTCGTTCTGCAGTTGCCCTTTCTCAAAAGATACGGCATGACGCCTGTGCCGGCCTTGGGGTGGGTGGACCCGGCGATAAAGAAGATATTTCTGCTCATGGCCCCGGCGGTCGTGGGCATAGGGATCTATCAGTTGAACATATTCGTGACCATGAGGTTCGCATCAAGGCTGCCCGAGGGAAGTGTATCGTACCTTTACTATGCATCGAGGCTCATGGAGCTGCCACTGGGGGTCTTCGGCGTCTCCATAACACAGGCCGTCCTGCCGAGCCTGTCGGAGTACGCGGCAAAGAAGGATCTTTCTTCCTTCAGGGACTCGCTCTCGTTCGCGCTGAGGATCGCGAACTTCGTGAACATACCGGCAACAGCAGGTCTTATAGCCCTGAGCATTCCCATAATAGACATACTGTTTGTAAGGGGGGAGTTCTCGGGTGGCGAGGCTCGGGCCACGGCCTTTGCTCTGTACTTCTACGCAGCCGGGATCGTGCCCGTTGCGGCATCAAGGATACTCGTCTCGGTCTTCTATTCCCTCAAGGACACAATAACCCCCGTATGGGGGGCGCTTTTTTCCTTCTTTTTCAACATATTGATGTGCCTTCTGCTCATAGGACCTCTCAGGCATGGCGGGCTTGCGCTTGCGACATCCCTTTCGGCGGTGCTCAACCTGCTTTTTCTCGGGGTGATCCTCCACCGCCGTGTGGGAGGGTTCGGGTTGAGTGGGATCTTTTCTTCTGCGGTACGGTCTGCAATAGCGGCCGTTGTGATGGGAGTCTCCATACATGCCGTTGTCTACTACACAGGATGGGATGGGTTGGGGATATTGTCCAAGGCCATGCTCCTTGTTGCCTCGATAACCATCGGCATGGTCCTGTAT
>WGEY01000068.1 GCA_015492495.1 Deltaproteobacteria bacterium
GCTTGAATGGAAATACCGTCTGTTGTATCATCTCCTTGACCCTCCTGGATGTAGTGGGTTTAACCTTGCAGGTGATATTCTATATCACCCTAAACCCTTATCCAAGAGGGTTTTTCTATATATCCCATTGAACTCTAAATCTGTTTTAGGGTATCTGACAGTGATGTGGCATGACGAGACGGGCTGCTTCCCTCTTTATTTGTGCGAGGTATCAGCTCCTTTATAACCACCTTTAAATGACCACACCAGGCTTCAACCCCGGTAGTCATCCTAAGACACAATAGAAGTTCGGCCTTACAAATCCTTTGTTAGACTTGAAACTGATCTACAATACTTGATCCAGAAGACCTGAAAGTTTCTTCATCCTTTCAAGGAACTCAACAGCAGAGTCAAGGATATTCCTTGCCTCTTCTTCTGTCGTCATAAAACTCAAGTCGTATTGGCCGCTGTGCCTCAGCTCCCTTTGATGGTCAAGAAGCTCAATCCACTTCTTTTCAAGCTTCCCCCCTTTCACATACTTTTCTTCGAGATAACGTGCGATGCAGGCATGACTTTTCTCTCTCACACCGTCAAGGAAAAGCACAGCACGGGCGGAGTGAAAAAAGACCATGTAAGAAGCAAGCACCGATGAATCAAGCGCTCCACTGTCAATGGTCTTTCTTACCTCCTCAAGCCACTTCCCAGCCTTTTTTATAGACCCCAAAGCCTTGTCCTTTGAGGGAGGCATTTTTCTTAACAGGCCTTTTTCCAGGCAATCCTTATATCTGAACGCCATCCCTATCTCCGTAAAGTATTATCGAGCCGAAAGCAAGAGCATGGTAAAACAGTTCATCTTCCTTTTTCAGCTTTTCTATTTTCCCGTCGGTCAAAAGTATCACCCTGGCCTTGCTGATCTTCTTCTGAAGCGCTGAAGTCAAGGATGCCAATTCCTTTTCCTTTACCTCCTTAACCCTGATCCAGATATCGATGTCCGAATCTTCTGTATTTTCACCTTTTGCACAGCTTCCGTACAGTCCGACCGACTTGACAAAAGGATACCTTCTGAAAAGCCTTGCGTCGATGCCCTTGATATTAAGCAGAATCTTCACCGCCTTGACAACGGACGAATCTGCAACAAAGAGCTTTCCCTTGCTTTTCTTAAGGACGCCTTCTTTTGAAAGGATGTCAAAATACTTGGAGACAAGGCCTTTACTAAGCTTAAGTCTGGCAGCTACGTCACTGACACTAACAGAGCCTGTCTTGAATATGACTTCTGTTAGTATCCTTATCCTCTCTTTTGTGGAAAATATCTTTTCCATGTTCATACACCAAGAACAGGTTGTTCATAATTTATAAACTTTTTGTTCTCATTTTATGAACAAAAAATGTTCTTGTCAAGAGCCGCTCAGATGAAGATGTTTGGTTTGAGGGTCGGAACACAAACGGCGGCACACTATGCAAGGCATTTATCGATGGGCTGCCGAAACCCAAAAGGAAGAAGGTGAAGAAGGCGGCTTTGGCAAAGACCCGCCGGAGGTGTAGTGTAAGGTAAAGACTGTCACTGCACATATTACGCCTCTATCCCATCCGGCTTTTTATAAGCTCCCTTACCCTCTCTGCGATGTCGCCATCAGGAAAAAGACGCCGCGTGTACGGGATCTCCTTTCTGTAGCCTATGTCCAGGAGGCCCGTTTCTCCTTCTCCCGTCTTTGCCCGGATATCGAGTGTCACCTCGCCGCCGGTCATGGCCTTTGACTTCGAAAAGGACCACTCTATCCGGGGCTCCTTTTTCCTGACGTCGTCCGTTATACAGTATAGACGGTACCTTGTAGCTATGAGCCACAGCCTCCGGCCCCCCTCCTCGCAGATCAGAAAGCCGTCGGCGCTTGCGAGGTCCTCGTCCGGAGTGTAGTTGTTCGAGTTCCTTATCTCGTCTATTATCTCCGGCTTTGAAAGAAACTCCCGCCTCGCCCTACGTGAAAATATACGCATTTCTCTACATCCCTGCTGACCGCTGTCACCAGGGGTCCCATAATCAGCGACGTGACGATCATGCGCTGCATCTACGTTGTTATCTGAACTATCTATCGCGAAAGGAGAGACGCAATTTCGTGGAAGCTTCCCCCAGTCTTTTGTCGAGCGTCCAGATCGGAACACCTGTCATCAGGGCCGACGCAAGCAGATGCACATCGACATAACCCAGCCCCTTCCCCATAAGCCGATAGTTCTCTATAAACTGCATGACTTCTTCATGTTCCGCAAGAATCACCATGGGAAGCGCCTGAAGGAGGGAAAGTATCTCGGATCTATTTCGCAGATTCCCGCAAGCGAGTTCACCGACGATAAAAGGATGGCAAACAACATCTGCATCATTCAACAACCTCCCGAGCTCGGCGTTCCCCTCCCGCAGGTGGGACACCCATACCGAAGTGTCAACAAGAACCATTTTATTTAGCCGTCAAAACACCAGACTCCTGTCTGGTGATGAATAGGCCGTCCAGACGATGTGGAGTTTTGAGATATAATGAGGTACAACAATATGCATGAGATTTCGTAAGAGTGCTCATGCCGTATACAAAACTGAATACCACATCGTCTGGACCCCTCGATATCGCAAGAAGCTGTTTGTAGAAGGTGTGCAGCAGTATGCAGAAGAGGTTTTGCGACACGTTGAAGGTCTTAGTGAAGATATCGAGGTAATCAGAGTTAGCGTTCAACTCGACCATATCCATATGGTAATAGTTGTTCCTCCGAGAGTTTCGGTTGCCCGTGTTGTGCAGTACATAAAGTCACGCAGCGCCAGGGAGTTAAAGGCAAAATTTCCTTTCATGAACAAAGCTATATGGGGACGCGAAGGTATCTGGTCACGTGGTTACTGTGTATCAACGGTTGGACTGAGCGAAAAGGAAATTTTGTCATATGTCGAACACCAAGAGAAAGAAGATAAAGGGCAACTGAAACTCGATCTGGGCTAACTTATTCAGAAACCCCCGACTCCTGCCGGGGGAGGTTCACTATATAGATAAAAATCGATAGCATCCGTAATTCCAAAGCAGTTCGGGAGGTGGAAGTTGAATAACAGGCACCCTGTTTACGTCGGGATCGATGTGGGCTCTGTGAGCGCAAACGTGGTGGTCCTCGATGAGCACAGGAATGTGATCGAAGAGCATTATATCAGGACAAAAGGTGAGCCGCTGGAGACCTCTCTGGCCATACTCGAGGAGATAATCCAGCGTTACGGGGCCGAGGCCATAGAGCTCGTTGCCACAACCGGCAGCGGCGGAAAGGTCATTGCGCCGTATATAGGCGCAACCTTCACCAACGAGGTTATAGCCCAGGCCAAGGCGGTGGAGGCGTACCACCCCGAAGTGAAGACGATCATTGAAATGGGCGGACAGGATGCGAAGCTCATCCTTCTTGCCACAGAGGACGATGGTACGGGGAAGCTCAGGATAGAGGATTTTCAGATGAACTCGGTCTGTGCCGCGGGTACGGGTTCGTTCCTCGACCAGCAGGCAACGAGGATGGATCTCACCATAGAGGAGTTCGGAAGGCTTGCGCTCAAGAGCAAGAACCCGCCGAGGATCGCCGGCCGCTGCAGCGTCTTCGCCAAGAGCGACATGATACACCTCCAGCAGATAGCCACCCCTGACTATGACATCGTCGCCGGGCTCTGCTACGCCGTTGCCCGTAACTTCAAGGCCACCATAGGCAAGGGCAAGGAGTTCGCCCCGCCTGTGTCGTTCCAGGGCGGGGTCGCAGCCAACCTCGGCGTGAGGAAGGCCTTCAAGGACATACTCGAGCTCGATGACAAGGACTTCATAATACCCGAGCATTACGCCTCCATGGGTGCGCTCGGTACCGTCCTCGTCGCTGTAGAGAAGGGGAAGGGGATCGGCGAATTCAAGGGGCTCGGGGAGTTGGCCGAGTATGTACGCAGCGGAAGGAGCCAGGATGGCGCAAGGGAGAAGCTAGAGGCGCCCTCCGGGCATCCGTCGCAGAGGAGGAGTGCCGCCGGGTATCCGCTCGATCCGGCCAAAAAGGTCGATGCATACCTCGGGCTCGACATAGGCTCTACGAGCACCAACGTCGTCCTCATAGACAGGGATATGAAGCTCATCGCAAAGTGCTACCTGCCGACCGCCGGCCGGCCGCTCGAGGCGGTGAGAAAGGGGCTCGATGAGGTGGCCAGGGAGTGCGGCGATTGCGTGAACATCGTAGGGGTTGGGGCCACGGGGTCCGGAAGGTACCTCATAGGGGACTTTGTAGGCGCAGACGTGGTGCGTAACGAGATCACGGCGCAGGCCAAGGCCGCCGCGGCCATAGACCCGGAGGTCGATACTATTTTCGAGATAGGCGGACAGGACTCGAAGTACATAGCGTTGAAGGACGGGGTCGTGGTCGACTTCGAGATGAACAAGGTTTGTGCGGCGGGCACAGGCTCCTTCCTTGAGGAGCAGGCCGAAAGGCTCGGCATAAGCATAAAGGGTGAGTTCAGCGATCTGGCCCTCGAGACAAGCGCACCGGCGCCGATGGGCGAGAGGTGCACCGTCTTCATAGAGACCGACATGGTCCACCACCAGCAGAAGGGGGTCGACAAGGGAGGCCTTGTGGCGGGGCTCGCCTACTCGATAGTGCTCAACTACCTGAACAGGGTCGTCGGTGACCGCAGGATCGGCAACAAGATATTCTTCCAGGGCGGCACAGCCGCAAACCTCGCCGTGGTCGCCGCCTTTGAGAAGGTGACCGGAAAGAAGATAACCGTTCCCACCCACCATGACGTCACGGGGGCCATCGGATCGGCCATACTAGCCATGGAGGAGATGGATCCGGGCCAGCGGACGAGGTTCAAGGGGTTCGACCTCAGCAGGAAGAAGTACCAGCTCGAATCCTTTGAGTGCCGTGACTGCTCCAACATCTGCGAGATAAGAAAGGTGGTCATGGAGGGGGAGGCACCGCTCTACTACGGCGGACGCTGCGAGAAGTACGACGTCAAGAAGGGCGGGAACGACAACAGCATACCGGATCTTTTCAGGGAGCGAGAGAGGCTTCTTTATTCTTCTTACAAGGGCAGGCCGCTTCAGGATGACGCCCCTGTCATCGGGATCCCGAGGATACTCATGATCCATGAGCTCTATCCCTTCTGGAAGGCCTTCTTCCATGAACTCGGCTACAGGGTGCAGCTTTCTTCGCCGACGAACAAGGCCATCATAAGCGAGGGGCTCGAGAGGGTCGTGACCGAGTCGTGCTTCCCTGTGAAGGTCGCTCATGGACATATCCAGGAGCTCATCGACAAGGGGGTGAAAAAGATATTCATCCCGAGCCTCGTCAACATGCCGGCGGCTAAAGAGGGGCACGGACACACGGTCCTATGTCCGTATGTCCAGAGTATCCCCTACCTTGCAAAGGCCACCTTCGACTTCAAGGGGGCGGGTGTGGAGCTTGTGGCGCCGGTTGTGCACTTCAACCAGAAGCGTTCGGGTGTCAAGAAGGAGCTCCATGTGCTCGGCGAGGTGCTGGGCAGGGGCAGAGGGGCGGTGGACAAGGCCGCCGACGTCGCCTTCGAGGCCCAGGATCTTTTCAGGCAGAGGATGCTCGAGCGAGGCAGAGAGGTCCTCGATGGGCTCAAGGATGACGAGGTGGCGCTCGTTATCGTGGGAAGGGCCTACAATACCACCGACAAGGGGATAAACCTCGAGCTCCCGCAGAGGTTGAGGGACCTCGGCGTTATTGCGGTGCCGTTCGACATGCTGCCTGTAGAGGAGGCCATAGACGATGTCCTGGCGGAGGACATGTACTGGAAGAACGGCCAGAGGATACTGGCAACGGCGAAGATAGTCAGGGACAACCCGAAGCTCTTTGCCATATACATAACCAACTTCGGGTGCGGCCCTGATTCGTTCATCACGCACTTTTTCAAGGACGTTTCAAAGGGCAAGCCATTCTTGCAGCTCGAGATAGACGAGCACTCGGCCGATGCCGGGGCCATAACCAGGTGCGAGGCCTTCCTCGACAGCCTGCGTAACGTCAAGGGCAAGCTCAAGCCGTTCAAGAAGAAGGAGGCGCTCGTTCCGAGGACGAAGATCAGGACAAGGCTCTATATCCCCAACATGGCCGACGGCGCCCATGCGCTCGCAGCGGCCTTCAGGGCATGCGGCATAAAGGATGCGGTCGTGATGCCCATGCCGGACGAGGAGTCGCTGAAGTGGGGCAGGCGCTATACCTCAGGCAGGGAGTGCTACCCCGCGATACTGACCACGGGGGACCTGATAAAGACCGTGAGGGACCCGAACTTCGATCCCGAGAACAGCGCGTTCTTCATGCCCTCGGGCAACGGGCCTTGCAGGTTCGGCCAGTACAACCGCTACCACAGGCTCATACTCGACGAGCTCGGATTCAAGGACGTGCCCATATACGCACCGGACCAGGATGAGAAGTTCTACAAGGAACTCGGCATCGTCGGGGGAAACTTCCCGAAGTACGCCTGGTGGGGGATAGTGGCAACGGACCTTCTCGAAAAGAGGCTTCGCGAGGTGAGGCCCTACGAGAAGAACCCCGGCGAGGCGGAGAAGGTCTTCTGGGAGAGCCTCCACAGGGTATGCGATGAGATAGCGCAGAAGAAGTTCCCGGAAGAGGGGCTCAAGTACGCAAGGGATGCATTCAGGCGCATACCCACATACGAGGTCGGTACGAGACCGCTTGTCGGCATCATAGGCGAGATATACGTGAGGAGCAACCGGTTCAGCAACGAGAACCTCGTAAAGACGCTCGAATCACTCGGGGCCGAGGTCAGGGTGCCTCCGGTGGGTGAATGGATATTCTATACGAACCTCGTTCAGAAGAGGAAGAACTGGAGCAAGGGCAACTACGGGCTCTTCTTCAAGATAATATTCAACAACTTCTTCCAGCACAGGTACGAGAACAGGATGCTGGAGATCTTCAACGGCGATCTCCGAAGCGGCCATGAGCCTGACACGAGGGAGATACTGGAGCTTGCCGCACCTTACATACACGACTCCTTCGACGGCGAGGCGGTTCTGAGCGTGGGGAAGGTCATTGACTACATCCGGAACGGGGCGCACGGCATCATAAACGTCATGCCCTTCACCTGCATGCCAGGGACGGTGGTGAACGGGATACTGAAAAAAGTGCGGGAGGAGTACTCGAACATACCTTACCTCAATATGGTCTTCGAGGGAATAGAAGACACGAACGCCAGGACGCGCCTTGAGGCGTTCGTCCACCAGGCCAGGGAGTTCATGGAAAGGCACGGCAAGGGCGAAGGGGTGGTGAGGAAGGCGGCGATATAAGATGGAATTCGTCATCGCAGGGCTTCTCCTGGCTCTACTCGGTGTCTTTGTCTGGGTGGGGATCGGGCTTAAGCGGAGGGGAGAGGACCAGTCGATACTGATGCTCCAGAGGGAGACCGAGTCCTTGAGGCGCGAGCTCAACGACTCCATCACAAAACACCTTTCCATGGTGAACGACCAGCTCTCCCGTGTTACAGCGCAGGTTTCGGAGCAGCTAAAGGGCGTCACCATGCAGCTGCAGACCTCCACGGGCCAGATAAACGAGAGGATGGACAACGCAGCGAGGGTCGTCGGCGAGGTGAGACAGAACCTTGGCGAGCTCTCAAGGGCCACCGCACAGGTCTTCGAGGTCGGCAAGGACATAGCGAGCCTGCAGGAGATACTCAGGGCGCCCAAGCTCAGGGGCGAGCTCGGCGAGTTCTTCCTCGGCGACCTCCTGAGCCAGATACTTCCCTCAACGCACTACGAGCTTCAGTACTCCTTCAGGAACGGAAACAGGGTCGATGCCGTGATAAAGCTCCGCGGCGGGCTGGTTCCAGTGGACTCAAAGTTCCCGCTGGAAAACTTCAGGAGGTTCATCGAGGCCCAGTCCGACAAGGAGAAGCTTGCGGCGAAGAGGAACTTCATAAAGGATGTGAAGAGGCGGATAGACGAGATAGCCTCTTCGTACATAATCCCTGAAGAGGGTACCTTCAACTTCGCCCTGATGTACATACCGGCGGAGAATGTCTATTACGAGACGATTATAAAGGACGAGGCCTTTGGTGACGAGAACCTGATCGCAAGCTATGCCTTCTCCAAGAGAGTCGTACCCGTATCACCCAACAGCTTCTACGCCTATCTCCAGACGATCCTTTTAGGGCTCAGGGGAATGGAGATAAGCAAGAAGGCGCAGTCCATACTGTCCAGCCTCGAGACCCTCAATAACGACTTCTCCCGTTTCTCGAACGACTTCGATATCCTCGGCGGTCACATTTCCAAGGCGAGGAGCAAGTACGAAGACGCACAGAAGAAGGTGGAGAGGTTCGGCGAAAAGCTCTCCGGTCTTGCCGGTGTTGATTCCGCCATTCTGGATGAGCCCGGAACCTCGGGCGATGCCTCCGCAAGGAGCCTTTCCTCAAGGAGTTGACGCCCGGTACAGTCCCCGGGCCGGCCTCGATGCCGGAAGAGGGCTGTGTATGGTACGCCGTTCCGCTTTCCAGTATCTCTCTTTATTGAGTGCAAGGCCACAACAATCGGTACCATCCCTTTTGCACGTCTTCCCGTCTGAAGGAACAGGGGTATCCGGCGACCGTCAAGGGGCGGTGGCGGCAAGGCGGCGGGCTTTTCCTTGGTAAAGGTCCTTGTCGAAAGGTATCAAAACCCGCCGGACCGGCCCTTTTTTCGTCCCGAAGGCGCACAGAGGCTGCATTTTTCCGTGGATCGCCGTGAGGAAGCTTTGAAATCAGCAGAAATCACCCAAAAATACTTGAACTTAGCATCCATGGGGTGTATCTTATAATATGGTCTTTTTACAGAGGAGGTTTTTTTCTTGACGAGGAGGTCATATAACATCGCCATTGCAGGGGCCACCGGTGTCGTCGGGCGCGAGATACTGAGGATACTCGAAGAGCGCAGCTTCCCTGTGGGCGAGATAAGGCTTCTTGCCTCGGAAAGAAGCGCAGGCGAAAAACTCAGCTTCAGGGGCCGGGAGGTCCCCGTCGGGCTCCTCGAAGAGGAGACCTTCGAGGGGATGGATATAGGGCTCTTTTCACCAGGAGCAAAGGTCTCGGCCCGGTATGCGCCTGTGGCGGCAAGGGCGGATTGTGTTGTCATAGACAATACGTCACAGTTCAGGATGGATCCGGAGGTTCCGCTCGTGGTGCCGGAGGTCAACCCCGATGCAATCGCCTCTTACAGAAACAAGAACATAATAGCAAACCCCAACTGTTCTACCATACAGATG
Source organism: Deltaproteobacteria bacterium (assembly GCA_015492495.1). Classification (GTDB taxonomy): domain Bacteria; phylum Desulfobacterota; class GWC2-55-46; order GWC2-55-46; family DRQE01; genus S146-62. The sequence continues at coordinate 9,235 of WGEY01000068.1, forward strand.
GTTGTTGCGTTGAAGCCCATTCACGACATGTTCAGGGTGAAGAGGGTGGTTGTCTCAACGTATCAATCGGTCTCCGGCGCCGGCAGGGATGCCATGGAAGAGCTCTCGGCCCAGGTCCGCCAGCTATTCAACATGAAACCAGTGGAAAAGAAGGTATTTCCGCATCAGATCGCCTTCAACTGCATTCCTCATATCGACACCTTCCTTGACAACGGCTACACGAAAGAAGAGATGAAGATGGTGAACGAGACCAAAAAGATCCTCGGTGACGATTCGATAAAGGTTACGGCCACCACTGTGCGTGTGCCGGTCTTCGTGGGACACGCTGAATCCATAAACATCGAGACCGAGCGGGCGGTCTCTCCGGAAGAGGTCAGGGATCTTCTCGAAGACGCTCCCGGTGTAACGGTGGTGGATGAGCCCGAAAGGAACGAATACCCCATGCAGGTTGACTGCGCCGAGAGGGATGATGTCTTTGTCGGCAGGATCCGCAGCGACGATACGGTGGAGAACGGTATAAACATGTGGGTTGTCTCCGACAATCTTCGCAAGGGGGCGGCGCTCAATGCCGTCCAGATTGCGGAGCTGCTTGTGAGGGAGTACTTCGCATGACCGGGTCTGATGCGCAACATAAAGATAGTCCTGGAGTATGACGGTTCTCGTTACGCGGGCTGGCAGGTCCAGCCCTCAAGGCCCACCATACAGGGCACACTTGCCCGCGCATTGGGTGAGCTTACTGGCGCTGACACCAAGGTGACCGGCGCCTCCCGTACGGACGCCGGCGTACACGCCGTGGCTCAGGTCGCCAGCTTCACAACCGCTGCATCGATCCCGCTGAGGGGTATTATGCGCGGCCTGAACTCCATACTTCCCGGGGATATCGCTGTCAGGGAAGTCCAGGAGGTTCCGCCAGGGTTCGATGCGCGACGGGACGCGAAGAGCAAGACCTATCTCTACAGGGTCTTCAACAGGGACCATCCGACCCCGCTCAACAGATTTTACAGCTGGAGCGTATTTTATCCGCTCGATATCAGCCTGATGCAGCAGGGCGCTCTCCTGATGGTGGGCAAGAAGGACTTTTCATCCTTCAGGGCCGCAGGCTGCGGCGCAAGGCATCCCGTAAGAGAGATACTTTCATTCGACGTGGAGGGAAGGGATGACGGTTTTGTGGAGTTCACCGTAAGGGGAACGGCCTTCCTCAGGCACATGGTCAGGATAATGGTGGGTACTTTGGTGACCCTCGGCCGAGGGAAGATATCGCTTGAAGATGTCAAGAATCTGGTCGAGGCAAGGGACAGGACGAGGGCGCCGCTTACGGCCCCTCCACAGGGCCTGTTTCTGATGGAGGTGGAGTATTGACGTTATGCTGCGGCATCTGGAGATGCCGCGCGGAGCAGACGATATAACTTAACAACTTGAAGATGCACCAAAAGACGAAGCAGGGAGGTTCGATGAGAAGGGGGAGCCGCAGGGCGGCTCAAGAATTGAAGATATAGAGCGAATATTAATCATATAACTCCATATATGTGACGATACCGGAGGGCAGGTTTTTTCGATGAGGAAAAGGCTCGCGGAAGAGACGGTCATCTTTATAAGTGTTTTCAAGTGGTTCTTCCTAGCCATGTGCGTAGGCGGAATAGTCGGTGTCGCCACGTACGTCTTCCTCAAGGCGCTCGATTGGAGCGTCGATCTCACATCCAGCCATTCGTACTACTTCCTGTTGTTGCCGCTCGGACTCATAGCCAGCACCATCATAATCGATCATATCGCGCCGGATGCCAAGGGGCATGGTACCGAGAAGGTCATCGAGGCGATCCACAAGGCCTCGGGCAAGATAAGGCCCCGGGTCGTTCCGGTAAAGCTCTTTACCACCATCATCACATTCGCTGTCGGCGGTTCCGTGGGTAAGGAGGGTCCCTGCGCACAGATCGGTGCCGGACTTACCAGTGCGCTCGCGGACCTCATCAGGTTCAATGACATAGACAGGAAGAAGCTTGTGATCTGCGGCATAAGCGCGGGATTCGCGTCGGTCTTCGGAACCCCCATAGCAGGTGCGGTATTCGGCATAGAGGTGCTCTTTGTGGGGGGGATGATGTACGATGTCCTCTTGCCTTCCTTTGTCGCCGGTATCGTCGGCTACCAGGTCGTAAGCAGCCTGGGGCTTACATTCCCGTACACGACACTGGGTATAGTCTCTGTGCCGCAGACGAACATATTGTTCATCGAGGCTGCCGTGGGCGGCATATTCTTCGGGCTGTGTTCGCTGTTCCTGATAGAGTTGATGAACTTCGGGGAGGGGCTTGTCAAGAAGTACCGCTTCAACCCCGCTTACACCGCTGTGGCAGGCGGCATAGCCCTTATAATCCTTACGTTCATATTCTCGACCGAATATCTCGGCCTCGGTGAGCATATGATACTTGCGTCGCTCAGGGGCGAGGACATCGTCATCTATGCGTTCGTGTTAAAGATCATCTTTACGGTCATCACCCTTGTGTGCGGCGGCTCCGGCGGCATAGTGACCCCCATATTCTTCATAGGAGCCACCGCCGGCACCGCATACGCGACCATGCTCGGGCTGAACAAGTCCGTCTTCGCGGCCATAGGTCTGGTGAGCCTCCTTGCCGGGGCTGCGAATACACCAATAACGGCCACCATAATGGCCGTCGAGATCTTCGGTGCGCAGATGGCCCCCTATGCCGCCATCTCATCGGTTATAAGCTTTCTCATGACCGGCCACAGGAGCATCTACCCGTCGCAGGTCCTGGCTTTCAAGAAGTCCGCATCCATAGACGTTGAGCTTGGAAAGGAGATAGAAGAGATAATCCCGCAGTTCCACAAGAGAAAGCGTACCCTTATGGACATACTGTGGCGTATAGGTGCGACCTTGAAGGAGAAGATAGGCAAGCATTACCCGCACGGTTAGCCCGGCATGCAGCGCCGAGGGCACCTGGGGAAGTTCAAGGATGCCCCTGTTAAACCGCATGGATAAAAGGTTTGACAACCAGGATGCGGGGACATAAAATATAAATAACAGTCCGTAAGAATGGAGGTTTGAAAGATGCCCATCTATGAATACAGGTGCAACGAGTGCGAGAAGGAGTTCGAGGTGATCCAGAAGTTCTCCGACGATCCCCTGACGGAGTGCATATACTGTTCCGGACCGGTTGAGAAGCTCATTTCACTGTCCTCCTTTCACCTGAAGGGAAGCGGCTGGTATGCCACGGATTACGCCGGCAAGAAGTCCTCCGGACCGGCGGACAAGCCGTCGAATAGCTGTGATCAGAACACATCCAAGGCGTCGGGTTGTGAAGGGTGTCCGTCGTCTTCCTCCTGAAGGCCTTGAGTCGGGCGCCTGCCAAATAATACTTAACTCCAAGGGATCCTCTGAAGGGTCCCTTTTTTATGGGTCGGCCAGCGTAGCATGGATATGAGAGATGTCGCCATAGATGCCGCATTGAGGGCGGGAGGCCTCCTGAAAGAGCACCTCGGCAGGGTGGGCAGGGTCGAGTACAAGGGGGCTGTGGATCTCGTGACCGAGATGGACAGGAAGGCCGAGGATCTCATAGTCGAGGAATTAAGAAGGAACTTTCCCGACCATGGCATACTGACCGAGGAGAGCGCCGAGAGGGTTACGGACTCTTCCTGCCGCTGGATCATAGACCCTCTTGACGGGACCACCAATTATGCACACGGGTTTCCGATCTTCTGCGTGTCCATCGCCTTGGAGGAGGAGGGAGAGGTTTCATTCGGCGTGGTCTACTGCCCCATGCTTGACGAGCTCTTTACGGCCACAAGGGATGAGGGGGCCTTTTTGAACGGTGAGAGGATACGTGTCTCGAAGACGCCTGATCTGGACAAAAGCCTCCTTGCAACCGGTTTTCCCTACGACGTGAGGACCTCCAAGGACAACAACCTCGATCACTTCGCCAACTTCGCCGTAAGGGCCCAGGCCATAAGGCGGGCCGGGGCCGCTGCGCTTGACCTCTGCTACGTCGGGTGCGGAAGGTTCGACGGTTTCTGGGAGATGAAGCTCAAACCATGGGATGTCGCAGCGGCGGCCCTTGTGGTGAGGGAGGCGGGAGGTATGGTTACCGACTTTAACAAGGGTCCTTTCTCCATATACGGCGGGGATGTGCTCTCAACCAACGGCCTCATACACGACGAGATGGTGGGTGTGCTCAACATGGGTACACGCAGGGCCTGACCGCCCGGACGTGCCGCTCCTTCCTTGATCGGGGGTTGGATGAAGACCCTATTGATACGTTTTCTTACGCTCGTTGGCGGCATACTTCTCACCTCGTACCTTCTGCCTGGTATTGAGGTGGAAGGCGCTTCAGCTGCGCTCGCCGCCGCCCTCGTCCTCGGGGTTCTGAACCTCCTGCTCAAGCCGCTTCTGCGGCTTGTCTCGGTTCCGCTGAATCTTCTGACCTTCGGGCTCTTCAGGCTGGTCATCAACGGTTTCATACTCTGGACAACGGGTGTGCTCGTGGAGGGTTTCCTTATCATCGATTTTCTGTCGGCACTCGCTGGGGCGGTGATCATAAGCATACTAGGCATATTGGTCCAGGAGCTGATACACTGAACCACGCCCTGCTCTCCGCTTATACAGGGTTTTTCTCCTCGCTTGTCGATCCAGCGGATCACGTTACATTTTGTCCTCCCTAAAACAGATTTAGAGTTCAATGGGATATATAGAAAAACCCTCTTGGATAAGGGTTTAGGGTGATATAGAATATCACCTGCAAGGTTAAACCCACTACATCCAGGAGGGTCAAGGAGATGATACACCAGAC
>WGEY01000069.1 GCA_015492495.1 Deltaproteobacteria bacterium
CCTTAAATAGAAGGGATTGAGACTCTATGGGTTGTTATTTTCTTCATTTCTCCCGAAGGAACGAAGACCTTAAATAGAAGGGATTGAGACTTGTATCCATTTTCTCCCTCCCTTTATTTTGTGAAGGAACGAAGACCTTAAATAGAAGGGATTGAGACGTGGTTACCACAACCACCACCCAGATCCTCCGCCCGAAGGAACGAAGACCTTAAATAGAAGGGATTGAGACCTATATACCCCTTTTGTCAGTCTTTCTTTCTTCATGAAGGAACGAAGACCTTAAATAGAAGGGATTGAGACATGTAATCCTCTATGTCCTTTCCCTGTCCCTTGAAGGAACGAAGACCTTAAATAGAAGGGATTGAGACGCCGTTTTCCTTGACCTCTGCGCTCATATCGGAAGGAACGAAGACCTTAAATAGAAGGGATTGAGACCAATTTTCTATGGAGGTATTCGATGCCCTCCTGGAAGGAACGAAGACCTTAAATAGAAGGGATTGAGACGGTGAGATCATGGAGCGTCTTCAAAAAGAGGTCGAGGAAGGAACGAAGACCTTAAATAGAAGGGATTGAGACAAAAAAACTTTGGATTCTGGAGAAAAGAAAAAGAAGGAACGAAGACCTTAAATAGAAGGGATTGAGACCGTTTTCATATCTCAAACAAGGCCGGCGTAACCTGAAGGAACGAAGACCTTAAATAGAAGGGATTGAGACCTGCCATTCGGATCCGAGTTTTACGATTTTTTCTGAAGGAACGAAGACCTTAAATAGAAGGGATTGAGACGGTGAGCACGTTTCCGGGGTTACAGCAAATTCTGAATATCGGGGGTAGAGATTGAAGAAACGGGAAGAAGAGAAAAAACACGACATGCAAGATTGTGGTTGTATAAAGAGAGAAGGGACACTGTGTGAAAGATGCAGGACGGAGATATATCTAAGATTGAAGGAATGGTTCGAGAAGGTCCATGGAACCGGGACCTTGGATGGAAGGGATTGAGACGCATGTTCGCTGGGGCATCCCTGGTGGTTTTGAAGTAAGGAACAAGCCATGAAGATGTATGCTACCCTGATTGCCGTGCTGGCCATCTTTCTTTCAGGAACCGGCCCGGTGCAGGCCGAGGAGCCGAAGTTCTTCAGCGAAAGATACAGGAAGATGTACCTTTCGGATAAACTTGCGGAATGGTTCCCGGAAAATCCCCCCGACCTGTACACCCTTTACTGTGAAAAAAAGGACGGCGAAGGGGTTAGGGTCGAATACGACTCCTGCAAGGCGCTTCGTTCGTTACAGAAAAAGGGGTGTTACGGACTCACCACGCTCGAGATAAAGATGGAGCTCTGGATGTCGGACCTGTGCGATTTTCGTTCGGAGCTGTTGATGTTGCGCCCCGCTTCAAGTAGTTTTTTCGACCTCGACTCGGAAGACTGGTGGCGGGAGATACCGGCCGAGCTCATCCCTTTACACGGGGGTGTCTACAACGACGAGTTGTGGGATATGGCCGTGAAGGAGCACAGGCGGCTGACCGAAGGAAAACGCATCGGTGACATCCTGGCAAGCTTCCAGAGGAAAGAGGGCAAGGTGATCGAAGGTCTCGTAGGCCAGACAAAGGAAGATTGCGGGCTCGTATTCGACAAGGTCCGGATAGAGCCTCTCGTAACGGGAGATGTCGACGGTGACGGCGCTGGAGAGCTTTCACTGAAGATCGTGAGGCTCCGGTCCTCGTCGGAGTGCGAGTTACGTTCCCTCTACGGCTCCATGTACACGCCCGCCAGCGCAACATACTGGATAAAGAAGACATCGAAACAGGGACGCATGGAGGTCTACGGGAATATCTGGTCGGTTCTCAGCTTCAAGAAGGCATACAGGGGTGCAAAAGACCTGGGGCTTGAAGAATTCTGGTGGAGAGGAAAGCTGTACAACACAAAATAGAACCTCCCACTGCCGTACCTTTTCCTCGCACGGCAAGAAGACCTTGCCGGGAAGAATCTTTTCTCGAACCAATCCGATCCCGCCTTCGCTTAAAACAGGCGGCCGGAGGTCGTCGACCGTCCGCGCTTTTCTCCGCCTCCGGTCCTTCAAGGTAACGGAAATCCGCGTGTGTCTACCCTCGACCTTCGAACAGAGTAAGGCCAACCTGCGGCGACCGACACCGCGGCCCGAAGGATCGCTTCCTTCCCGGTGATTCCCTTTTCTGGCATCGCATTTTCACCCGATCACGACAAGGCGTGGAGCGGTTCGGCTCTCCGCGATACCGCGATGAGCGGAAAACCAGCCGAAACGTTTTCAAAACGTTTCGGCGGATGACAACCAGACCTTTCCTGCTTATCATCTGAACATGAGGCGACTTTACCTCGTGGCATACGACATAACCGACAACAAGAGGCTCAACCGCGTGAGGGACTTCCTCAAGGGGTACTCGACCGGAGGGCAGAAGTCCGTCTACGAGTGTTTTCTGTCGGAAGGCGAGCTGAGAAGGGTTGTCACAGGGCTCGATGACATCATAGAGCCCGAGGAGGACAGGGTCCACATCTTCGCGCTGGACGGCCGGAGCAGGGTCCACACGCTCGGGGTCGCGCTCCAGCCGAAGGACCCGTCCTTCTTCTACTTCGAGTGAGCACGAAGCGGCGCGGCTTTCAGCGGTCTGGAAGCGGACGGTCCGGAGCATGCCGAGTAAAGGGGCTGATACCATGGGAACACTCTACATAGACAGAAGGGACATAGAGGTGAGGATGGACGGAAACGCCCTGGCCTTCTACGCAAACGGGAGAAGGGAGGGGCTTGTACCGATCGTACAGCTCAAGAGGGTGGTCATATGCGGCAGGGCGCTTATCGAATCGTCGGTGCTCGGAAGGCTCGCCGAAGAGAACGTAAGCGTCGTCTTCCTCTCGGGCAAGCACCAGCGGTTCAGGGGGATGCTCCACGGACGGCTCCACAATAACGGCCTTCTCAGGCTCAAGCAGTACGAGGCGTCGCTTTCACCGCTTGCACTGTCGTGGGCACGGGATCTGGTCAGAAGAAAGGTCGAAGGCCACAAGACATTGCTCGAGGATGCGCTCGAGGCCAGGCCCGACAGGAGGCGTGAGCTCTTCAGGGGCGTATCGTCGCTGGCGTCGGTCCTTTCGACCATTGAAGAAGACCGCGAATCAGACAGGACACGCCTCAGGGGACTCGAAGGCGCGGCGGCGGCGGCCTACTTCCAGGCTTACTGCCCGCTTTTCGCGCCGTCACTCGGCTTCAGGGCGAGGCGGAGAAGGCCGCCCACGGACCCGGTGAACGCCCTTCTTTCGCTGACCTATACGCTCGTCCACGCCGAGGCCGTAAGGGAGTTGGAGCTCGCAGGCATGGACCCGACGATCGGCTTTTACCACGAATTCGACTACGGCCGGGAATCGCTCGCCTGCGACCTCGTCGAGGTCCTGAGACCCCTCTGCGACCGCTGGATCTGGTCGCTCATGCGAGACAGGGTCTTTACGGCGCGCAGCTTCACCACCGGCGGCGAGCGCCCGGGCTGCTACCTCAAGAAGGACGGCAGAAAGACGTTCTACGCGCTCTACGAGGAGTGGGCGGTCTCCGCAAGGGGTGTGCTGTCAAACGAGGTAAGATCGCTCGTGCGCATGGTAATGGGAGACGAATACAATGAGGACCTTGTACCTTAACGGAGACAGGCGGTACACGGTGCGCAGGGACGGCCCTTCACTGTGGATCGGCGAGCAAGGGAGGGCCGGAAGGAGGGTGCCGGTGCGCCTGGTAAGCCGGGTGATCGTAACGGGCCGCGTGACCATGGAGAGCGACGTGATACCGTTCCTCGCCCGTAGCGGCGTGCCGGTCTCGTTCCTGAGCAGCAGGGGAGACTTCGTAACCACGGCGCTTCCGCTCGAGCAGCCGCTCACCTCGCTGCAGGAGAGGGTCCAGCGGCTGTATCATGTAAGGGACGGCGTTGCGCGGGTCAGAGAGCGGCTTTCGGCCAGGAGGCAAGGCTTCATGGTAGAGCTTCTGAGGAAGTTTCTGCCCCACAAGGTGGCGTTCATAGGCGAAAAGGGGCTGGGAGAGAATGCCTACCTCCGGCTCGTCGAGACGATCATCCCGGGGGATGCGGGGGACCATCCGCGGGCCGTGAGAGGCATACTCGACGGCCTTTTTCACGAGCTCGTACTCAAGGAGGTCGTCGACACAGAGCTCGACCCGCATGTGGGTTTCGTGCATCGCCACGAAAATTTTGCCTTCGTGAAGGATCTGTGTTACGCTCTTGAGGCTGAAAGGGACAGGCAGCTCATCCTCTTCTTCAGGAGGCCGGGGTGGACCAGGTTCACGAGCCGAAGGGCCGGCCATGCCGGCGTGAACGCCGAAGGCATGAAGGACATAGCCGTGCGTTTCGAAAACCTCAGGGAGGATGTCTCGGCGAAGACGGACATGCTGCTCGACGACTTCTTCGGTGTGTTGAGGGAGATGGGGACATGAAGTCGGCCTATCTCGTCTGCTACGACATATCAAGCCCCCGCAGGCTCGGCAGGGTCTTCAGGCTCATGAAGGGCACCGGCGTGCACCTGCAGTACTCCGTCTTCCTCTGCTCGCTTACGTGGCCGAAGCTTACGCTGCTCAAGGCAATGCTCGACGACATAATAAACCCGGGACGGGACGACGTGAGGATATACCCCCTGCCATCGGGGTGCAAGGCACGCGTACTCGGCAGGTGGGCGCGTATCCCAGAGGGCATCGACATCTTCTTCGAAAAGGGGCTCCCCTGAACATTACGCGCGCAGGCGTGCCGAGGAAACCCGTGTTTGAAGGCCTTTACTTCTCAAAGTTTTCCTTTCACCTTGAGGCAAGGGACACCATAATACTGCCACCGTACAAGGGCTCTACCTTCCGCGGGGGGTTCGGGCACGCCTTCAAGCGAATCGTATGCAGCGCGAGGCGCAGGTCATGCGACGAGTGCCTGCTCAGGAAAAGGTGCATCTACATCTATGTCTTCGACACGCCTCCACCCGAAGGCTCCGAGGTGCTGCGTAAATACACAAACGTTCCGCACCCTTTCGTGATAGAGCCGCCGCTCGACCCCGGGAGGATATACGCACCCGGTGAGCCGCTGGTCTTCAGCCTCGTCCTCGTAGGCAGGGCGACCGAGTACCTCCCCTACTTCATTTACACCTTCGAGGAGCTGGGCGATATCGGCATAGGCAAGGGCAGGGGCAGGTACCGGCTCACGAAGGTTGTGCAGAACGGATGCGGCGGGGAAACCGCGGTCTACTCGGCCTCGGAGAAGGCCCTTTCGGCCGACCGTCGCACATTGACGCCAGCGGACCTGCCGACGGATCACGGTGAAAACACCACGCTCACACTACGCTTTCTCACCCCGGCGCGCATAATTTCACGCGGCAGCCTCGTGGTCGACCTCGAGTTCCATCACCTCGTCAGAAGCCTGCTCAGGAGGGTATCGTCCCTCACCTACTTCCACTGCTCGAGCAGGCTCGAACTCGACTTCAGGGGGATGATAGAGTCGGCAGCCGCGGTAACGACGGTGGAGCGACGGCTCAGGTGGTACGACTGGGAGAGGTACTCGGCCAGGCAGGCGACGAGGATGAAGATGGGGGGCGTGGTGGGCGGCGTCCGTTTCCGCGGCAAGCTGCACGACTTCATGCCGCTTGTAAGGATCGGAGAGTTCCTGCACGTCGGCAAGGGGACGAGCTTCGGGCTCGGAAGGTACATGGTGGAAAACGGTGGATAGTCACAGCGCGCACCGCTTTCATGAACCCATTCCATGGTTCGAAGCGCCGCTGGCCGACGCCTCTGCGACACATCTTCGAAAATAAAAATGAAGAGAGGAGAAGCAGCACATGGAAGAGCGCACCGGCAGGGTCAGGCTGATCGGCATAATCCAGTGTGATTTTGCCAAGGAACGTTGCAGCGGCTTTGCATGCATCAACTCCTTTACGAACAGGATCGACGCGTTCGAGGATTACGCGGAGGACGGGATCATGGCCGTGCCGTTCAACTGCGGGGGCTGCCCGGGCAGGCGGATCAGCAGAACGGCAGCGCACCTCGCAAAGAGGGCCAAGCGGAAGGCGGGCATCGAAAAGGACGAGATCGTGATACACCTGGCCTCATGCATGGCCACGGACAACGGCCATTATCCCCCCTGCCCCCACCTCGGCTACATAGAAAAGATACTCGCCCGCAAGGGGTTCAGGGTGAGAAAGGGCAGCTACAGGAGCAAGACCGCGCAGAAAAGAAGGGAAGACGGCGTCTATGACGCATTCGACTGGAAATGCGGGCAGTAGCGTCCGTGAGCCCCGCGGACGCCGTAACTTCGCGGCACCTGTTACATCTCTTGACACGCGGGTATTAATGCGCTCTACTCGATGGGTCGGCTTGTACGGAAGGGTTTCCGGGCGGGCCGGGGATGTGGGTACAACATATTTTAAGGAGGTGACCCTGCAAATGAAGGTAACGGAAGTCGGACAGAGGTTCAGGTGCAGGCTCTGCGGCAACGAGGTCGAGGTTACGAAGGTCGGCGGAGGAGAGCTCGTCTGCTGCGGTGAGGCCATGGAGCTCATGGAGGAGTAGGCCGGCCGCGCGCCTTCGTGGCGCTTCGGTGCCCCAGACCTCCCGAGGCCGCCCAGTCCGGCCGGTGGATCAACGCTTTCCTTGACACCACCTCGATAGGGGTTATACTTTACTCAGCGGATCATGTGCCTGGCGCGTATCCTATCGTAACGAAAAGCCTTTATGTGACTCTTGTGACATACCCCGCAATCCTCCGGATCGTTTGATCGCTTGTTGGAATATTAAGACATAACCTGTATTGTCTAAACATAGCATCCTTGTAATATCAAGAAAGGAGAAGGGGAGATGGCAGGAGAGTCGAAGATTACATTGAGTGTAATCAAGGCAGACGTAGGGGGATTTGTGGGGCACACGAACGTGCATCCGGACCTCATCGATACGGCCAAGGAGAGGCTTCACAACGCGAAGGAGAAGGGCCAGATCATAGACTACCATGTCCTGAGGTGCGGCGATGACATAGAGCTTATCATGACGCACGACAGGGGATGCGACAACTCGGAGATACACGGGCTTGCATGGAATATCTTCAGCGCCTGTACCGCGGTGGCCAAGGAGCTGAAGCTCTACGGCGCCGGACAGGATCTTCTGAAGGACGCCTTCTCGGGGACCGTAAAGGGGATGGGGCCGGGAGTCGCCGAAATGGAATTCGTCGAGAGGAAGAGCGAGCCGGTCATCATCTTCATGGCCGACAAGACCTCCTCGGGGGCGTGGAACCTGCCGCTGTACAAGATTTACGCCGACCCTTTCAATACGGCCGGACTCGTCATAGATCCCCGGATGATCGACGGATTCTCTTTCCGCATAATCGACGTCAAGGAGGGGAAGGCCATCACGCTCAAGTGTCCGGCAGAGGCGTACTACACACTGTCGCTGATAGGCACGACCTCACGGTACATGATCTCGTCCGTATACAGGAACGCCGACAACGACGTTGCGGCCGTGGTCTCCACCCAGAAGCTCTCGCTCATCGCCGGCAGGTACGTGGGCAAGGACGATCCTGTCGCCGTCATGAGATGCCAGTCGGGCCTGCCCGCCGTGGGCGAGGTCCTGGAGGCCTTTACGCTCCCTCACCTCGTGGAGGGATGGATGAGAGGGTCGCACACAGGACCACTCATGCCGGTACCCTTTTACGAGGCAAACCCATCGAGGTTCGACGGCCCGCCAAGGGTCATCGCCGCCGGCTTCCAGATAGCCAACGGCCGCCTCATCGGTCCCCATGACATGTTCGACGACCCGGGCTTTGATTCCGCAAGAAAGCTCGCCGGCAGGGTCAGCGACTACATGCGCCGTCACGGCCCCTTCCAGCCGCACAGGCTGCCGGAAGAGGCCATGGAGTATACGACGCTGCCGGAGGTGCTGAAGGTCCTTAAAGACCGGTTTGAAGACGCATGACGGTACCGTGGCTATGAATATTTGTTTAAGGATGTCTTTTCCTTGAAGATCGAAGCCTCATGCAGCTGTCCGCCGCCGAGCGCCTCGATGCCCGGCGGCTCCATGGCCCCGCAGAGGTCCTTTGCAACGCACAAGTACAGTAAAGGGGTCGACCGTGAACAAAGCAGCCCGTGGCGTGCTTCCTGCAGGGAAGCTGCCCGTAAGACTCCTCGCAAGGCTCCTTAAAAGGTATGCGGCCGCCGCCAGGGCCGACGGGAGCGTGGTCGTGGGGCCCTCGGTAGGGCTTGACTGCGCGGTGATAGATTTCGGCGGCAACCTCCTTCTGGCAAAGACCGATCCCGTAACCCTCGTGGCCGAGGACATAGGACTGTACGCCATACACGTAAACGCCAATGACATAGCGGTCATGGGAGGGGTGCCGAGGTGGTTCCTTGCCACGATACTCCTGCCAGAGGACAGGACGACGGCAAGGCTGGCGGAGAGGATATTCTCCCAGCTGAGCCGTGCCTGTGACGAGGTGGGCATAACGCTCTGCGGCGGGCATACCGAGGTGACCCCGGGGCTCGAAAGGCCCATCGTCGTAGGGCAGATGCTCGGCGAGGTCCCCGAAAGGAGGCTCGTGTCTTCGGCAGGCGCGCGGCCCGGTGACGACATCGTCCTTACAAAGGGGGTACCCATCGAGGCGGGAAGCGTGATCGCGCGGGAGATGTCTTCGGAGCTCAGGGGCGTGTTTCCGGAAGGTTTCATCCGCAGGTGCAAAAGGCTCGTCAAGGATCCGGGGCTGAGTGTGGTAAGGGATGCGCGCGTGGCCATGGACAGCGCGAGGGTACACGCCATGCATGACCCGACCGAGGGAGGGCTCTCCATGGGGTTGTACGAGCTTGCGGAGGCATCGGAGACGGGGCTTGTCGTATACGAAGAGAGTATCCCCTTTGTACCCGAGTCGTTGAGGCTGCTCGAACACTACGGCCTCGACCCCATGGGCGCGATAGCCTCAGGCGCGCTCCTTCTTACGGTAGATCCGCGGGACACCGCCGGTCTCTTAGGCGCATTCGAGAGGGAGGGGATCAGGGCGTCGTGCATAGGAAAGGTTACGGACAGGAAAAGGGGGATAAGGATCGTAAGCGGGGGCAGGCAGAAGGCGCTCAGGGTCTTTCAAAGGGATGAACTGACGAAGATTCTTTGATATCATTAAGGTTCCCAAGGAACCATTCGGCGCCGGGCACGCGCCCGGTCTAAGCTCCATGCAGTGTACTCGGGCCTGCCCGTCGGGCAGACATGGAATCTTCATAATGTAAGTAAGTTTGTATTATATTCGCTCGCTATGCATCTTCACGAGACCCTTCGGACCGCCTGTGATCGATCAGAGGTTTCCTAAATCCTATCTAAGGAGGAGTATCTATGAAAGGCACCAGGAAGTACTTGGCAGGCACCACCAAAAAGGCCATCGACACGGAAAAGGATCCTTACCTGCTCAAGATGGAGCCGGAGGAGATGGCCATGTGCACGGATTGTTCCGCCGTGTACCAGCACAAGAGGTGGAGGCTTCCCACCGAGGAGGAGCTCGAAAAGAAGGAGTCATACGCAAAGGTCGTATGCCCGGCATGCCAGAAGATAAGGGACAAGTTCGCGGGCGGCTACGTCACCCTCCGCGGAGAGTTCCTCAAGGACCACAAGGAAGAGATCCTCAACCTCATAAGGAACAAGGAAGAAAGGGCGAGATACACCAACCCCCTCGAACGCATAATCGAGATAAACGAGAGCGGCGATACCATCGAGATAACCACTACCACCGACAAGTTCGCGCAGAGGATCGGAAGGGTTCTGCACAAGGCCTTCTCCGGCAAGGTCGAATACAAGTGGAGCGATGACGTCAAGATAGCGAGGGTTACATGGACGCGTTAGGCCATGTCCCTGGTGCGTACGGAAGGATCGGTGAACTCCATGCATGAGGCGAGGTTGTGGACAAGCGGCGGCGATGGCACCGTAAGGTGCAACCTCTGCAGCTTCCGTTGCAGCATAGCCGACGGCAAGCGCGGCATATGCGGAGTAAGGGAGAACAGGGGGGGCACCCTCTACAGCATCAATTACGGCAGGCTCATAGCGCAGAACATCGACCCCATAGAGAAGAAGCCCCTCTACCACTTTCAGCCCGGCTCCTCATCCTATTCGATCGCCACGGTGGGCTGCAACTTCAGGTGCCTGCACTGTCAGAACTACAACATCTCGCAGATGCCGAGGGTGAGCAGGAAGATCATGGGCGATGAGGTATCCCCGGACGAGGTCGTCAGGAGCGCAAAGGAGGCGGGGTGCAGGTCCATCGCCTACACCTACACCGAGCCGACGATCTTCTTCGAGTACGCCAGGGACTGCGCCGTGCTGGCCAAAGAGGAGGGCATAAGAAACGTTTTCGTCACCAACGGCTACATGACGAAGGAGTGCCTGGACGAGCTCTCCGGTATACTCGATGCGGCGAACGTGGACGTGAAGTCCTTCAGCGAGGAGTTCTACAGGAAGGTCTGCGGTGCACGCCTTGCGCCGGTACTTGAGAGCATCGAGTACATGCTCAAGCTCGGCATCTGGGTCGAGGTGACCACCCTCGTTATACCGCGCCACAACGACTCGGAGGAGGAGCTCAGGGAGATAGCCCGCTGGATAAGCAGGACCGAGAAGTCCATGCCGTGGCACATAAGCGCCTTCTACCCGGCCTACAAGATGATGAACGTACCGCGAACCCCGGCGTCCATCATAGACCGCGCAAGGGAGATAGGGCTCGAGGAGGGGCTGAGGTACGTCTACACCGGTAACGTGCCGGGAGATCCCGGAGAGTCCACCTATTGTTATGCCTGCAAGAGGATCCTCATAGAGAGGCTCGGCTTCGGCATAAAGGCGAACCACATAGAGGACTCCAGGTGTCCGTACTGCGGCGCTGAGATAGACGGGATAGAGCTGTGAGGGACCCCAAGGACGCGCACTCAAGGGAGCCTGGCTTCAGGATACGGCATGCGGCCGAAGAAGACGCCGCAGCCATAGGACGGATACTGCGCGATCTCGGCTGGTTCTCGGACATAAACGCGGAGGCACCCGAAGAGAGCACCGGACGGATCGAACGTACCCTCGGGCGCTGTGCGGCCCGAACGGACCATACGGCGTTTGTAGCTGAAGACGACGCCGGAGAGGTCATAGGTTATGTTGCGGTCCACTGGTTACCCTACCTCTTCATGAAGGGCCCCGAGGGGTACGTCTCGGAGCTCTTTGTACGCAGGTCGTACAGGTGCAAGGGGGTGGGAACAAGGCTCCTCGAAGAGGTGCGAAAGGAGGCCGTCCGCAGGGGGGCATCCCGCCTGATGCTCGTAAACTCGCGAAACCGTCCGTCCTACAAGAGGGGCTTCTATGAGAGGCGCGGGTGGAAGGAACGCATCGAGGCCGCAAACTTCGTCCTGCCGTTGAAGGAGGACCGGTAGAGGTTGAGACGATATGAAGGCCCTTGTCGGCGGCCGCCCGATGACGGTACGGTATAACGGTTCCAGGGTCTTTCAGTGATCAGGGAAACTCCGGGAGAAAAAAACCGGTCTCCCGTAATCACCGGCGAAGCGACGCAGCCTCCGTACAAACCGGTGGGCCAGGGGGCATGGCCCGTCCACGCGGTGACGAACCGATCGGATACTTCTTTAAGAGATCCCTAAGCAGGAAAGGAGGACGCCGTGCTTGTTGAGTTCCATGTAGTACCGGTAGGCAAGGGTGAAAGCATGGGCGACGAGATCGCCAGGGTGCTGGACATCGTTGAAAGGAGCGGCCTGCCCTACAGGGTCAATCCAATGGGAACGGTCATCGAAGGACAGTGGGACGAGGTGATCGGCGTCATAAGGAGATGCCACGAAGAGGTGCTGAAGAGCGCGCCGAGGGTCATATCGAGCATAACCATCGACGACAGGCCGTCCAGGCCGATGGACAGGATAACGGAGAAGGTACGATCGATAGAGAAGCGCTTGGGCAGGGAACTCGAGAAGTAGTCGAGATCGACGGAAGCATCGGCGAGGGAGGAGGTCAGATCCTGCGCACCAGCCTTACGCTCGCAGCCTTGACCGGCAGGACCGTGCGGGTTTACAACATAAGGGCCGGAAGGCCGAGGCCCGGGCTGAGGCCGCAGCACCTCCTGAGTGCACGCGCCGTTGCGGAGATAAGCGGCGGAGAGCTCGACGGGGCGCACGAGGACTCCACGGAGCTCGTATTCCGCCCGGGCGCGGTAAACGGGGGCAGCTACAGCTTCGACGTCGCTTCCTTCAAGTCAAGCGCCGGCTCGGTCGGGCTCGTGTTCCAGACCATCTGCCTGCCGCTGTGTTTCGCGCACACCGGCTCACGGGTGGTCATAAAGGGCGGCACACACGTTGAGTGGAGCCCTCCCGTTGATTACATAAAGGAGGTCTTCCTGCCGGCGGTAGGATCCATGGGCGTGGAGGCCGGGATCGATCTCCTCAGGTGGGGCTTCTATCCGATAGGGGGAGGCATGGTGGATGTTACGGTAAGGCCGTCCAGGTTACCCTTGCGGCCCTTCAGGGTCGTTGAGAGGGGCCGTCTGAGGAGGGTCGCGGTCCTCTCGGCCGTGGCCAACCTTCCCGTGGATATCGCCAGGCGTCAGCTCGAGAGGACCATGGAGAGGCTCAGGGATGCCTCCTTCGAGGCGGAAGGCAGGCGGATGAGCGTTCCATCGCCTGGAAGAGGCACGTTTCTCTTCATACTCGCCGAGTTCGACAATACGAGGGCCGGGTTCTCGGCCCTCGGGGCCAGGGGCAAGAGGGCCGAGGCTGTGGCCGACGAGGCGGTGGACTCCTTTCTGGAGTACATGAAAAGCCCGGCGGCGGTCGACCGCCACCTTGCGGACCAGATACTCATTGCCGCAGCCCTGGCCGGGGGAGACTCGGTCTTTACCACCGCCGGGATGACCGGACACCTCGCAACGAACGTCCGCGTCATAGAAAGGTTCCTCCCCGTACGTTTTTCGATCGAAGACGGCGGGGTCTGCACGGTGAAGGTCCGCGGCGCGGCCCTCGGACGACCTTGACGGCTCACAGCGGCCAAGCGTACCCTAATCCTTATTACATTCGAGGATCAACCGCATGGCGACGGGCGGCCGCACAGGGGCTTCAAGCTGGACTGTGCGAGGATTGTATGGTATTTAAACTACTCTGACGCCGATTGAAGCCCCGCGGCCCGCTGCGGTGTCGGCGCTTGCGATGCATCTTCATCTCAAGAGGAGGAGATTCTCAGGTGCTCAAGGTTTCCCTGTTTCTGCACGTGCTGGCCGCCATATTCTGGATAGGTGGCATGCTCTTTCTGACCCTGGTCATAGCGCCCTTTTTGAGGACGCTCGACGATCCCAGGAAAAAGAGCGAGATATACCAGATAGTAGGCAAAAAGTTCAGGTTCTGGGGCTGGATAGCGATCGCGGTGCTCGTTGTTACCGGTCCGATCAACCTCTACCGCCTCGGCGTGACACCTGAGGTGCTCATGGACCCTGCCTTTCACTCCACGCCTTACGGCAAGGCCGTCTTGACCAAGATACTGTTCGTGGCGTTGATCGTTCTGTCGAGCACACTCCATGACTTCTGGCTCGGGCCGAAGGCAAGGAACTCGCGCCGGTTCTCCAGGTTTGCGATGATACTGGGCAGGTCCAACCTCTTCATAGCGCTCGTCATCGTCGCGCTGGCGGTACTCATAAGGGTGGGCGGGCTGTAGCACACCCGCATGCAGCAGGGGCAACCCGCCTCTGCATGCTGCCGCAGACACCGGAAAGGCGGAACAAACAACCTTGCCCGCCGGATACCTTGACGGAGGCAACGCAGTATGGCGCACAAGTTCAGTCCGCAGAAGATAGAGCGCCTGCTTGCAGAGGACAGGCTGGGCGACACAACACCCGCGGAGCTCTTGAAGGAGAACGGACTCGGCGAGGGCATGGTCTTTGCGGACATCGGGTGCGGCCCCGGGTTCTTCGACGGCCCGGCTGCTGAGGTGGTCGGCCCGGCAGGCGTCGTCTATGCCGTAGACACCCAGCAGGAGATGCTCGACGAGCTTGAAAAAAGGGTAGATTCGCCTAACATCATCCCTGTAAGGTCGGAGGAGAATCACATCCCCATCGATGACCGCTGCGTTGACTTCGTCCTCCTTGCCTATGTCCTGCACGAGGCCGAATCAAAGCCCGTGTTTCTCAAGGAGGTCAGGAGGATAATGAAAGACGGCGGCGGGCTCCTTCTCATCGACTGGGAGAAGAAGGTCGAGGACAAGGGGCCTCCCCTCGAGGAGAGGGTTTCGTGCGATGAGGCCGCGGGGCTGCTCGAAAGCGCCGGGTTCGTAATGGAGAAGGTTTCCTCACTGAACCCCTCCCACTACATCCTGAAGGCGAAGAAGGGACCGGAAGGGCCGAGGTAGCGCTTCCGGGGTTGAGATTCGCAATTTTTGAGATAAAATTATACGGTGTAACGGCCATGGATAAGGTGGAGATAAAGATAGACGGTGCCACGCTCTCCCTTGTCAGGGGAGATATAACGGACGAGTCGACCGACGCGATCGTCAACGCAGCCAACTCGAGGCTTGCGGGCGGAGGCGGGGTAGACGGCGCCATACACAGGGCCGGCGGGCCCGAGATAATGAAGGAGTGCAGGGCCATAGGCGGCTGCCCCACCGGAAGCGCGGTCATAACATCCGGCGGCAGGCTCAAGGCGCGCCATGTGATCCACGCCGTGGGACCGGTATACAGGGACGGCGGCCATGGCGAGGCCGAGCTCCTGGCAGGCGCCTACAAAAGGAGCCTCGAGCTGGCCACAGAAAACGGGCTCAAGAGCATAGCATTCCCCTCCATAAGCACCGGCGCCTACGGTTATCCAGTGGAGGATGCCTCCCGCATCGCACTCGGGACCGTCATGGACTTTCTCAAGAAACACAGTGGCATAAAGCTGGTAAGGTTCGTCCTGTTTTCGGAAAAGGACTTCAACGCATACAGGACGGCACTGGAAGAGCTCACATCCACCGCCGCATCACGCTGAACCGTCCAGGGACGGACCCTTCGCAGGAAGGCCCGCCCGCGGGCACGGCCCGTCAAGGCATTACTTCTTGGAAACCACGGAAAACACCTCATCGGACCACATTCATCCAGCACCTTGGGCGTTATGTTATCCGTGCCCGCAAGGCCTGCATCCAGAAGACACAACCGGAGAGGTTGCTTGTTGTTGCACGTGTTGATCCATACGGCATCCCCCGGGATGCCGTATCTCCGGAAGGTTGCATGGCAAAAAGGTTCTGGAACATTCGGGTGCTCGCCGTGGACGACGAGCCCAAAAACATCGAGCTCCTCAGCGCGATATTCGAGGGATACGGTTGCAAGATCGACACCGCACCGGACGGCTTCAAGGCGCTCGCGCTCCTCGATACTGCGGCCTACGACGTCGTAATAACGGATATACGGATGCCGGTCATGGACGGGCTGGCCTTCTACAAAGACCTCGTACGCAGGATGCCGTCGATGAAGGGGAAGGTGATATTCACAACCTCCGACCTCGATCAGAAGAGCGAGCTCTTGATAAAGGCCGCCGGATGCAGGTATGTTTTGAAGCCGCTGAGTGTGGTCAAACTCCTCGACACGGTGAACGAGGTGGTGGAACGCAGGGGAAGGGTGAGCAGGCCGGACCGCGAGCTCGTCCTCGAGTGCTTCCTCCTCTTCTCCTTCCTGTCCTTTTTTCTCCAGCTCCTTTCAGGCACCGCCGCCTACGGGGGTACGCTCAACCACAACTTGTGCAAGGAGTGCCATGCGGATGTACACAGCGAGGCGATGTCCATGCCCTACAAGCACTCGGTCGTGGACGAAAGGTGCGGGATGTGCCATGTGGTAGAAAGGAAGGTCTCCAGGTGGACGGGACTCGCCACCATGATACGGTCCACGCGGCCCGGGAAGGATGTGCTGCTGCCGCTGAATAACATCTCTTACGACAAGATGCACATTGTCGAGGTCATTGCGAAGGACCGGCGCGGGAGGAAGTCGCGCCCGGTGGAGATCGGGATCGACCCGCAGAACGTAGAGGACCTGCTGCCGGACGGGGATTCGCCTCCCGAGGTCTTCGACATAAGGGTTGAGAAGATACGCAAGGGGATATTCCCCGAGGCCACGCTTTCCTGGAGGACCGACTCGTACACAACGTCCTGGGTAGAGTACGGCCCCGACACCGGCTACGAGGAGACGAGCGGTTCGGGGACCGCGTACTCCAGAAGCCACGGCGCAACCCTCGTCAGGCTCAAAAAAAACACCGTCTACCACTTCAGGATAGTGGCAAGGGACGTTCTGGGCAACGTCGTGCAGACCGCGGACCACACCTTCGACACATCCATGGCGGTCGACGACCGCAAGGGCGAAGGCGTCCGCCGGGTGGCCTTCGACAGGAGCCTCCCCGTAATAAAGGACCTGAAGGTGGTGAAGACGGCGAAAGGCGGGGTGTGTCTGCTTGCGAGGTTCAACAAGCCCTCGACCGTCGAGGTACGCGTCAAGGAGGGGTCCGGGGATGCCGCGGACGACCCCCATGGCGAGGGGTTCCTCCCGCCCATTGTCTCACAGATAGACGTCTGCGTAAGGTGTCACCGCCACGGGCTGTCCCATCCGGTGGGGGTTAGCTCCCGTAGCCCGAGGACGCGGGTGCCCGTGAACCTGCCCACGCTCCCGGGAGGAGTGATAACCTGCGTTACATGCCACTTTCCCCACGGCGGAGACAAGAGATACTTCGCGAGGCTGGATTTTCAGAGGGACATCTGCATAGAGTGCCACGGCGGGGGACCGTTCATCTGACGGCCGGTGTACGCCGCCCCCTTGGCGGAACCTGACTGTACCATATCTTCACTCCCCCACCTTCACAAGAAGCCCCTTTTTCTTGACCCCCTTGAAGTTTAGGTAAAAGAAGACGACCGCCGCGCCGAGGTAGACCATGTTGAGCCCGGCGGCCCAGACGAGTTCCTTGGTGGGGAAGGTCCCGGTAGCTATCACATGGCGCATGCCCTCGAATACGTGTGAAGAGGGCACGTAGCGGGCTATCGTGCGGATCGACGGCGGCAGCACGCTTACCGGGTAGAAGACCGCTGAGACGGGCTGGAACAGGAATGCTATCCCCCAGGCGAGGACCTCGGCCTCCTGGCCGTACCTCAGGATGATGCCCGTCGTTATTATCCCCACGGCCCAGCCCATCACTATGAGGTTCGCCACGAGCGGGACGAGCAGGACCCCGAACTGGAATATGTTGAACGAATACATCGCCATGGCCACGAGTATCATCACGGTCGATGCAAGAAAGAGCTTGAAGAGGCTTATCAGGAGGAGCGACAGCACGTACTCGACCGGGCTCATGGGGCTCACGAATACGTTCAGCAGGTTGCGGGACCACATGTCCTCGAGGAACGACACGCTTATGCCCTGCTGGCACCTGAATAGGATGTCCCACAGTATGAGCGCGCCCACGAAGAAGGTCACGAAGTCCGGGAGGCTTCCCTTGTAGGTCGATAGGTATACGCTTATGAAGCCCCATACGAGCAGGTCCAGGAGCGGCCAGTAGAAGACCTCCATGAGCCTCGGCAGGCTCCTCCTGTACAGGTAAAGGTGCCTCGTGGTGTATGAAAGGACACGCGATACCTTCACCCTGCACCACCGTCCTTCCTGGCTATCTTAAGGAACACCTCCTCGAGGGTGGCCCCACTGAACTCCGCCATTATCTCCGCCGGCCCGCCCGAGGCAACGATCCTTCCCCTGTCGAGGAATATGATCCTGTCGCACATCTCCTCCATCTCCTGCATGTTGTGCGAGGTATAGAGGATGGAGAGCGCCCGTTCACGGTTGAACCGCTTGAGGAGCTTACGCGTCCTGTCGGCCATGTCCGGGTCGAGGCTCGCGGTGGGCTCGTCGAGAAACAGCACCTCCGGGTCGTTCAGGAGCGACTTTGCAAGGCTCACCCTCGTGATCTGGCCGGACGATAGCCTCCTGGTGGGCTCGTTCTTTATCTCTTCTATCCCGAAGACATCGAGGAGCTCGGCTATCTTCTTCCTGCGGCCCCTGACCCCGTAGAGCCTCGAAAAGACGGTCAGGTTCTCCCTTACGGTAAGGGAGTAGGGCAGGGAGACGTACGACGAGGAGAAGTTCACCCTCGATAGTATCTCCTCGCGGTTCCGCCTGAGGTCCATTCCCAGTATACGTATGTCACCGGCCGTAGGGGTCGTGAGGCCCAGGAGCATGTGCATCGTCGTGGTCTTTCCGGCGCCGTTGGGCCCGAGGATACCGAGTATCTCACCCTTCATGACCTCGAAGGAGATACCGTCAACGGCCTTGAAGCCGTTGAATACCTTTGTAAGTCCTCTTACCTCTACAACTCGTTCTGCCATGGTTAGGATGGGCCGGAGCCAAGATTGTGGAATACTCATGAAGGGACATAGTATCTTATATCCCGTGCATTGTAAATTGCAACCTCTTCCGCCGGGGTCTGCAGGGCCAACCTAATCCTTGCCTAAGCGCCCTGTTTTTTGTATCATCGAGAGGATGTACCCACGAAAGGCGGTTTCCGTGTAATGCTCATAACGTTCGAAGGGATAGAGGGGTGCGGCAAGACGACCCAGCTCGCGATGCTCCTGGGCCACCTCCGCAAGAAGGGCATGGACGTCATGGCCGTAAGGGAGCCCGGCGGCACTGCGCTCGGCGAGAAGGTGCGGGCGATACTGCTGAACCGGCACGGTGGGGGTGAGAAGGAGGGGATCAGCCACTGGTCCGAGCTCTTCCTCTACGAGGCGTGCAGGGCACAGCTCGTCTCACGTGTGATAGCGCCCGCCCTCGAAGACGGCAGGATCGTTCTCTGCGACAGGTTCACTGACTCCACCGTGGCCTACCAGGGCTACGGCAGGGGCCTTCCACTCGACGCGGTGACATCGATAAACGGCTGGGCCGCACAGGGGATAAGGCAGGACCTGACCTTCCTCATAGACTGCCCGGTGGAGGTCGGGCTCGGCAGGGCGTGGTCGAGGATAGGGTCCGGCGGTGCGGCGCCCGAGGAGCGTGAAGACCGCTTTGAGAGGGAAGAGATCGAGTTCCACGAGAGGGTCAGGCGCGGGTACCTCGAGATGGCCGCAAAGGAGCCGGAGAGGATAAGGCTCATCGACGGAAGCAGGGAAATCCCTGACATACACAGGGAAATATGTGATATCATAGACGGTATGATGGGTTGATCCCCGTCTCCACAGCCACGGTCGTACGTACAGGCCGGCATCGGGGCACTTTTAGATATGCGTTTTCAGGATATCCTCGGGCACGGAAAGGAGATCGGGCTGCTCAAGAGGGCCGTCCGGGACAAAAGGGCGGCGCACGCCTACCTCTTTGCCGGACCGGACGGGGTGGGCAAGTCCCTTGTTGCAGAGGCATTCGCCGCGGCGCTCAACTGCGAGGACTTTGAAGAGGACGCCTGCGGAAGGTGTCCGTCCTGCAGGGCCATGGAGGCCGCGGCGCATCCGAACCTGCTCCGTGTGGGGCCTGAAAAGGGCGTGCTCAGGATAGACAGCGTGAGGGAGCTTCAGAGGGCTCTCAACTACAAGGTCGAAAGCGGATTCAGGGTCGCGGTGGTCGACGGGGCCGATCTCATGGTGAGGGCCGCCTCGAGCGTCTTTCTCAAGACCCTCGAGGAGCCGCCTTCCGGCTCCATCATAGTGCTGCTTTCGTCAAGGCCCGACAACCTGCTTCCGACCATACTCTCCAGGTGCCAGAGGATAAACTTCGGGCCGCTCGGCGAGGATGTCGTCGCAGGGGTGATCGAAGAGAGATGCGGGCTCGGGGAAGAAGAGGCCAGGACCGTCGCCAGGTTGAGCGGCGGGAGCCTATCGAGGGCGCTCAAGGCCGTGGACAAGGGGATACTCGAAAAGAGGGATGACCTCTTAAAGAGGCTCCGCGCCGCAGGCAGGGGTGATGCAGCCGGGCTCCTGGACCTTGCGGAGGCGCTTTCCAAGGACGAGGACCTCGACGAGATGCTGGAGATCCTCAAGGTCTGGTACAGGGACCTCGTCGTGCGTGTTGCGGGCTGCCCGGAGCTGGTCATAGACCGTGACACAGAGGACATCACCGAGTGCCTGGGAGGGTGCTCTATCGACCGGTCGATAGACCTTTTCGGTCTCGTCGAGGAGACACGGCGGAACGTCTTGCCGCCGCGTAACGCAAACAAGAGGCTCGCCCTGGAGGCGCTTCTTGCGGGCCTTTCGGGCGGCAGGCCCAGCCGTGTTTCGCCGTGATACACATGCAAGCAAGGAACAGAACGGAGGTTCAGGGATAGATGGCAAGGGTTGTAGGCATAAGGTTCAAGACAGCCGGAAAGATATACCACTTCGATGCGGGCGACCTCGACCTCAAGAGGGGAGACGTGGTGATAGTCGAGGTCGACAAGGGGATAGGCATGGGCAGGGTGGTCTTTGCGCCTGTAGAGATGGATGAGCGGAGGCTCGAGCGCGCGTTGAAGAAGATCGTGCGCAAGGCCGACGATGTGGACCTGGAAAGG
The DNA here is from genome assembly GCA_015492495.1 of Deltaproteobacteria bacterium. Lineage (GTDB taxonomy): Bacteria > Desulfobacterota > GWC2-55-46 > GWC2-55-46 > DRQE01 > S146-62. The sequence continues at coordinate 20,506 of WGEY01000069.1, forward strand.
AACCGTTTCAACAGGGACCGCGAAGAGGAGGCCTTCAGGATATGCAAGGAGAAGATAGCCAAGTACAAGCTGCCGATGAAGCTCGTGGACGTGGAGTATCTCTTCGACTCGAGCAAGGCGATATTCTACTTCACGTCCGAGACACGCGTCGACTTCAGGGACCTGGTCAAGGATCTTGCATCGTGCTTTTATACGCGCATAGAGATGCGGCAGATCGGCGTGAGGGACGAGGCCAAGCACGTGGGAGGGCTCGGCCCCTGCGGAAGGGAGCTCTGTTGCGCGTCATTCCTCAAGGACTTCGAACCCGTTACGGTCAAGATGGCAAAGGAGCAGAACCTGACGCTTAATCCCCTCAAGATATCCGGGCTGTGCGGAAGGCTCATGTGTTGCCTCGGTTACGAGCTCAACTCCTCTTCATGCAACAAGAACAGGAAAGGCAGGGGCAGGGGATGCGACAGCGGGGGATGTGCGGAGCCCGACCGCGCGGAGGACAGGCCCGGGACATGAACAAAGCCGTGGATACCTTTTACGTCACCACACCCATATACTACGTCAACGACATCCCGCACATAGGGCACGCTTACACGACCGTGAGCGCGGACTGCCTCGCCAGGTACAAGAGGCTCAAGGGCTACAGGGTCCTCTTTCTTACGGGCACGGACGAGCACGGGCAGAAGGTCGAAAAGGCGGCGACCGCCGCCGGATTGACCCCGAAGGAGCTGGCGGACCGTGTGGTCGTGAGGTTCAAGGACCTGTGGAAGGTGCTCGACATCTCAAACGACGACTTCATACGCACGACCGAGGAGAGGCACCGCCGCGCCGCAACCCGCATCTGGCAGGAGGTGGCCCGCAGGGGCGACATATACCTTGGAGAATACGAGGACTGGTACTGTACGCCTTGCGAGAACTTTCTCACCTCGAACCAGCTCGCAGACGGCAGGTGCCCGGACTGCGGCAGACCGGTGGACAGGCTCAAGGAGAAGAGCTACTTCTTCAGGTTGTCGAGGTACGGCGAGAGGATACTGAAGTACATCGAGGAGAACCCCGGATTCATCGGTCCGCCGGAGAGAAGGAACGAGATGGTAAGCTTCATAAAGGAGGGGCTCAGGGACTTGAGCGTCAGCAGGACGACCTTTTCATGGGGCATACCAGTGCCCGGAGACCCTTCGCACGTCATGTACGTCTGGTTCGACGCCCTGACCAATTACCTCACTGCAACCGGCTACCCGGACGAAAGGTACAGGGAGTTCTGGCCGGCGGACGTGCATATAATAGGCAAGGACATCCTGAGGTTCCACACGGTCTACTGGCCGGCCTTCCTGATGAGCGCGGGAATAGCCCCGCCCAAGAAGGTCTTTGCCCACGGCTGGTGGACGGTAGACGGCAGGAAGATGAGCAAGTCGCTCGGAAACGTCGTCGACCCGTTCGCTGTGGCAGGAGATTACGGTACGGACCAGTTCAGGTACTTTCTCCTGCGTGAGGTGCCCTTCGGCCTTGACGGCGACTTTTCCACAGCCACCCTGAAGGGCAGGATAAACGGTGAACTCGCAAACGACCTCGGCAACCTCCTCAGCCGGACCGTGTCGATGATAGCGAGGTACCTGAACGGTGAGGTGCCGGCGAGGGTAGCATCCCGGGACAGGGCGGAGCTTGAAGGACGGTTGCAGTCCATGTTCCGGGAGCTGCTGGACAGGGTCGACTCTTCAATGGAAGAGCTCGCCTTCCACCATGCGCTCGAAGCGATATGGTCCGTTATAAGGGAGATGAACGGCTACGTGGAGAGGGCGGCGCCTTGGCAGGTGGCCAAGGCCGGGGACCGTGAAGGGCTTTCAAACGTGCTCTTCACCCTCTGGGAGGGGCTGAGGATACTGTCCGTTTACCTCTTTCCGTTCATGCCCGGATCGGCGCAGAGGATATGGGACCAGCTCGGGGTGGATGAAAGGATCGGGGACCGCTCAATCGATGATCTGGCGCGCTGGGGAAGCGAGGTCCCGGCCCTCCGGGTCGAGAAGGGACCACCGCTCTTTCCCAGGGTCGAAGAAGCATAGCGTGCGGCCGCCTGCAGGCGGCCGCACGGGACTTCGTACCGACCGCCCGACGATGCAGCAACCCCAAGGCCGCCGCATGCGGGCGCGGCTCCCGATGGTATCCGGAACATATTTGCTGGAAAATGCATAGCGAGCGCTGAGCTTGCTGCAGGGAGCCTTCAATCCAAGCGGCCTCGAGGCCGCTTCAGTACAGCATGGAGATGATCGACAGGATGGAAAGACTCATTGACTCGCATGCACACCTCGATGACCCGCGGTTCGACACAGACCGCCGGGAGGTCATAGCAAGGGCCAAGGAGGCCGGGGTCAAGGCCATAATAACGGTCGGCTGCTGGGACGGAGAGAGGGGCTTCGACGGTACACTCTCCGTTGCGGCCTCGGATGAGTGTGTCTTCGCCGCGGCAGGTGTTCACCCCCATGACGCAAAGGATGTCTCCGGGACGGAGCCCTTTGATCTCTTGCGGCGCCTGGCTGCCGAGGGGAGGCTCGTGGCAATAGGAGAGACGGGGCTCGACTACCATTACACCCACTCGCCCAGGGATGTGCAGAGGGATGTGTTCATACGGCACATAAGGCTTGCCAGGGAGGTCGGCCTGCCGCTCATCGTGCATTCGCGCGAGGCGGATCAAGAGACCATCGAGATCCTCAGGGGCGAGGGCGCGGAGGAGGCCGGAGGGGTCATACACTGCTTCTCCGGCGGTGAGAAGATGGCGCGCGAGGCCCTCGAGATGGGCCTTTACCTCTCGTTCACAGGGGTCGTGACCTTCCCGAAGGCCGAAGGCGTGCGCGCGGTCCTTAAAGGGGTGCCCACGGAGAGGATACTCGTCGAGACCGACTGCCCCTACCTTGCGCCTGTGCCGCACAGGGGCAGACGCTGCGAGCCTGCCCATGTCGTCGAGACCGCCCGGAGGATAGCCGAGCTAAAGGGGCTCAGCCTCGATGACATAGCGAGGATAACGACGCTCAATGCAGAGACCATCTTCGGCCTCGCCGAAGATACGGAGCCAAGGGCCAGGATAGCGTACGTCATAAGGAACTCGCTCTACCTCAACATAACCAACAGGTGCACGAACTACTGCGCCTTCTGCGCGAAGTTCAGGGACTATACGGTCAAGGGGCACTACCTGAAGCTCGAGAGGGAGCCGGACTTCGCCGAGGTCCTCAAGGCCGTCGGCCCGGAGCCCGAAAGGTACGACGAGGTCGTCTTCTGCGGCTTCGGCGAGCCGCTCATAAGGCTCGACCTCGTCAAGAAGGTGGGCATGCACCTGAAGAGGAGGGGCTGCAGGATAAGGATCGACACCGACGGGCTCGCGAACCTGGTGCACGGAAGAAACGTGCTGCCGGAGCTGATGTTCGTCGACTGCATATCGGTGAGCCTCAACGCCCCGGACTCCGAGACCTACCAGAAGCTCTGCAAGACACCCTTCGGCGACAGGGCGTATCCGGCGATCCTCTGGTTTCTGAGGGAGGCGAAGAAGTACATACCGAAGGTCGTGGCCTCTGTGGTGGCCGTGCCTGGCCTTGACGTGGAGGCCGCAAGGAAGGTCGCGGAAGAAGAGATCGGGGTGGCCTTCAGGGTCAGGGAGTACAACGAGGTTGGTTAACTGGAAACGGATGTCGATGACAGAAGGTCCCTGTTGCGCCCGCTTACTTTACTTTATCCCGAGGCGCCCCTGTTCTTCAAATCGGCCGGATCACGCACGATCCGGGATGAATAAGGGACGCAATCTCAAGACGCACTAAACCGGCAAGCAAGAAGAGCCGGTCCGGCGGGGCCCTTGGCTTTACCGCACGGAATGCCGCTTTTATCTCGATGACCCTGGGAGCTGAATTATGGAAGTCAGATTCTGCAGCTTTGATTGCAGGTACGCAAAGGCCGAGAAGGCGACGAGTGCGGCCGAAAGCTGCATGACCTTCAACGCCGTCTACTGCAGGAAGCTCAAGAGGCGCATCTCAAAGGGGATGCCGTGCCCGGCCGCGAAGGGAACGAAACGGGCCCCGAAAAAGTGACGGCAGGTTGACCGAACCGGCGGTCCGTCTGGGGCGCAAGGTCCCCGGTACCTGCACCAGCCTCTTTGACTCTACCCCCTCTAAATGCTATCCTTGAAGATGCACAGGCTGCAGCGGGACCGCAGGGCCCGCTGCGTGCGGCTCGCAGACAGCGGAGAGATGACACGGCGGCTTGCCGCGGAGCTTAGATTATGCCCTTCAAATCGGGATTCATAGCGATCATAGGCAGGCCGAATGTGGGCAAGAGCACGCTCTTGAACGCCCTCCTCGGCGAGAAGATATCAATCGTATCCAAAAAGCCCCAGACCACGAGGAACATCGTCCGCGGGGTCAAGAACCTCGAAGGCGCCCAGATAGTATTCGTGGACACCCCGGGGCTTCACAGGCCCAAGGGCCTTCTCAACGAGTTCATGGTAAAGGAGGCGCTCAGGGCGCTCTCCGATGTCGACGGTGTCGTCTACCTCGTGGATGCTACAAGGGAGATGGACGAGGTGGAAAGCTTCGTCATGGAACACCTCGAGGGCCTCAGGTGTCCGGTCGTCCTAGTCGTGAACAAGGTGGACCTCGTTGAAAAGGGCAGAATCCTGCCGCTCATGGAGCGGTACTCGAAGGCCTTCCCCTTCAGGGAGATCGTGCCAGTATCGGCGCTCACAGGCGACGGGCTCGAAGATCTGGTCGGGGTGCTGGTGGAGCTCCTGCCGGAGGGGCCGAAGTACTTCCCCGATGATATAATAACCGACCAGCCCGAAAGGTTCATCGTCTCGGAGATCATAAGGGAGAAGGTCTTCATGCTCACGAGGGAAGAGATCCCCTACTCGGTGGCGGTGGTTGTAGAGGAGTTCAAGGAGAGGGCCGAAAGGAACCTCGTCTCCATAAAGGCCGCCATAAACGTCGAGAGGGATTCGCAGAAGGGGATCATAATAGGCAGAAAGGGCGAGATGCTCAAGAGGATCGGCACCTATGCGCGCAGGGACATAGAGAGCCTTCTGGGCGTCAGGGTCTACCTGGAGCTCTTCGTGAGGGTCAAGAAGGGATGGACAAAGGACAAGCGGGCGCTCAAAGACTTCGGCTACCATTGATGTCCTTGAGTGAAGGCGCGATACGAACGAATGCAAACCGGGCTCCCTGCGCTCGCGGCTTCTCACCCTCCTGCGCCGGGACTTCGATCTTCATTGTCACACTTCCATGCACGGAGGCTTGAAGCCATGAAACCCGTGGTCGCCATAGTAGGTCGCCCCAACGTGGGCAAGTCCTCTCTCTTCAACCGTCTCATAGGGAGGCGCAAGGCCATAACCAAGGCCGAGCCCGGGGTTACGAGGGACGTGAACTATGCTGACTGCGAAGAGAAGGGGCGTATCTTCACCCTCGTCGACACTGGAGGGTTCGAGCCGGCTGCAAAGGAGGGGATACTCAGGCAGATAAAGGAGCAGGCCATCCTTGCCATGGAGGAGGCCGATGTCATCATACTTCTCATGGACGCAAGGACAGGGCCTACCCCCTCGGACAGGGAGCTTGTCGAGATGCTGAGGAAGACCGAAAAGAAGGTCATCTATGCCGCGAACAAGGTCGATGCGCGATCACTCATGGACCTTACGGCCGAGTTCTATTCGCTCGGGATCGACAGCATCCTTCCTGTCTCTGCCGAGCACGGGCTGGGTACGGCCGAGCTCGTGGACGCCGTCCTCGATTCACTCCCCGAGTACGAGCCGGTCGCCGAGGCGGACGAGTGGGTCAAGGTCGCGATAGTGGGCCGCCCGAACGCCGGAAAGTCCTCCCTACTGAACAGGCTCCTCGGCAGGGAGAGGGCGATCGTGAGCGAGGTCCCAGGCACAACGAGGGACTCGATCGACACACCGCTCGAGAGGGACGGGAGAAAGTACCTCTTCATCGACACCGCCGGCATAAGGAAAAAGCAGAGGATAAGCAGGCGGCTTGAGACCTACTGCGTGGTGGCGGCCATAAAGAGCATCGAGAGGTGCGACCTCTCGCTCCTCGTCATCGACGGAAATGAAGGGGTCAGGACGCAGGACGAGAAGATAGGAGGGCTAATTGAGGACAGGGGCAAGGCCTGCATCATCGTCGTCAACAAGTGGGACCTTGTGGAGAAGGACACAGACACGATGCGCATATACACGGAGGCGATCCGATCAAAGATGCCTTTCCTGAGCTTCGCGCCCTTGGTCTTTGTATCCGCCTTGACCGGCAGGCGCGTCGAGGGCATATTCGACACCATTGACCGCGTGATGGAAGAAGGTAGCCGCAGGATACCGACCTCGAAGCTCAATCAGCTCCTCGCACAGTTCACAAAGGCGCACCGTCCTCCGGCGTACAGGGGGAGGGAGATAAGGTTCTACTATACCACGCAGGTCGGCACCGCCCCGCAGAGGCTGGCGGTCTTTACGAACTACCCGGCCGGTGTGCCGGACTCGTACAGAAGGTACCTCGTAAACCGCTTCAGGGAGTCCCTCGGGCTCATGGATGTGCCGCTCAGGATATCCTTCAGGTCCAGACGGTGAGAACTTTTGCGATGTGTCGCGAAGGGGCATAGCCAACACATCAGCGCGGACAGCGCAGCCGGCATGGAGAATGCAGCGTGGCCCGCATGGCCCGGAAGGCGTGAAAAAACAAGATTTTTGTTGTAAAATGTTTAATTATATGAGAAAATTTTAAATCTTGGACATTTGAGGCTTACGCGGCTTGCCGCGGTGAATCTTCAGATGCAAAGAAGAAGTCTTTTTGTATATTCGCCTGCTTGCCCAGCAGCATGCCGCTGGGGGATACGCAGACGATGCACCTTAGAGAACAATTAAGAAGGAGGAAGAGCAGGAAAAACGGTCATGAATCAGTTATATAAGAACATAGCGATGTGGCTTATCATAATAGCCGCTGTTGTATTGATGTTCAACTTCCTGAACTACAAGGAAGACAACGCCGCCAAGGTGATCTTCAGTGACTTCATCGAGGCGGTGGAAAACGGCGAGGTCGCCGAGGTCACGATCCAGGGTCACAATATCACCGGAAAGTACAAGGACGGCAAGGAGTTCACCACCTTCGCCCCGAACGATCCGGGCCTGGTGGGCAAGCTCGAGGCCAGCGGGGTGAAGATCGCGGCGGAACCCGAGGTGGACACGCCGGGATGGGGGACCATATTCGTCTCCTGGTTCCCGATGCTTCTCCTCATCGGGCTGTGGCTCTTTTTCATGCGGCAGATGCAGGGAGGCGGCGGCAAGGCCATGAGCTTCGGCAAGTCAAGGGCCAAGCTCCTGACCGAAAGCCAGCACAAGGTCACCTTCAAGGACGTGGCCGGCATAGAGGAGGCAAAGGAAGAGGTTCGTGAGATCATCGACTTCCTCAAGGCGCCGAAGAAGTTCACGAAGCTCGGCGGAAGGATACCCAAGGGTGTTCTACTCGTGGGCGCCCCGGGAACCGGCAAGACGCTCCTTGCAAAGGCCATCGCCGGAGAGGCCGGAGTGCCGTTTTTCAGCATCTCGGGAAGCGACTTCGTCGAGATGTTCGTGGGTGTCGGTGCATCCAGGGTCAGGGACCTCTTCGTGCAGGGCAAGAAGAACGCCCCTTGCATCATATTCATAGACGAGATAGACGCGGTCGGCAGGCACCGCGGCGCAGGGCTCGGCGGTGGACACGATGAAAGGGAGCAGACGCTCAACCAGTTGCTCGTGGAGATGGACGGCTTTGAGAGCAACGAGGGCGTTATAATAATCGCCGCAACCAACCGCCCGGATGTGCTCGATCCGGCGCTTCTCAGGCCCGGCAGGTTCGACCGCACCGTCGTGGTGCCCAAGCCGGACCTCAGGGGCAGGCTCGAGATACTCAAGGTACACGCGGCAAAGACCCCGCTCGCAGACGATGTGGACCTTGAAACCATAGCACGCGGCACACCCGGCTTCTCAGGCGCCGACCTCTCCAACCTGGTAAACGAGGCGGCGCTTCTGGCCGTGCGCAGGGGCAAGGACAAGGTGGACAAGGAAGACTTCGACGACGCCAAGGATAAGCTCCTCATGGGCAGCGAGCGAAAGAGCATGATCATAAGCGAGGAGGAAAAGGTGAGCACGGCCTACCACGAGGCAGGCCACACGCTCGTGGCGAGGCTTATCCCGGGCACGGACCCCATACACAAGGTTTCGATAATACCGAGGGGCATGGCGCTCGGCCTGACGCAGCAGCTGCCGCTGGACGAGCGCCACACGTACAGCAGGGAGTATCTCGTCAACAACATAGCCGTCCTCATGGGAGGCAGGGTCGCTGAAGAGCTCGTGCTGAACCACCTGACCACAGGCGCAGGCAACGACATAGAGAAGGCGACGGAGATCGCAAGGAAGATGGTATGCGAGTGGGGCATGAGCGAGAAACTCGGCCCCCTCACCTTCGGCAAGAAGGAGGAACACATCTTCCTCGGCAAGGAGATGGCCCAGGCGCGTGACTACAGCGAGCAGACCGCCCTCGAGATAGACAGCGAGATAAAGAGGATCGTCAACGACAACTACCTAAGGGCGAAGGAACTTCTCAGCGGCAAGATAGATACGCTTCACAAACTCGCCAAGGCGTTGCTCGAGGAAGAGGTTTTGAGCGGAGACGAGATCGACAAGATAATCTTCGGTGACGAGATACCTGCCGGGGTGAAGACCACCAAGGACGAGAAGATTCAGCCTGAACCCGCAGCACCGGTTCAAGACAGCGCTACTGAAGAGGCTGGCCGGACGTCTGCTTAAGCCGCAACCTTATATCTGCACCATTTACAGATGAGATAGGGGGCACTCTCCGGTCTCATTTCCCCGGCACAACCTGCCATCGACCGTGCGGTTTCGACCATATCAGACCGGATTCGTCCGCTGACCGTCATCGCAACGGTACGGCGTGCGAATAAAACCCGTTATTGCGGGGAAACCTTTCCCCAATGCACCCTTAACCGAGACGAACGGAGAATCTCTCAAGGTGAAGGTCCGGTGTATCGAGATAAGGCGTAGAGAGGATGCGCAACTCGAGATGGAACGCATAGGGGTGGACCCCGTGGGCATAGGGCTCATGCTCCCCAAGCAGTTCCACTTCAACCTGAAGCTCACCGGGCTTTCCCCGGCACAGGCCAACATAATAAAGCAGGACATGCTCTCTCTGGGCGGCGAGGCCGCCGTGGCCAAGGGGGTGGTCTCATGCCGGGTCGTTCACACCGATTGCATCCTCTCCGCCACGCTGAAGCAGTTGAGAAGGCTTGTAAAGAAGCTCAAGCTTCAGCCCTACGGCCTCCCGGAGGTGGCCTCGAGCATAGGCGAGGCGCTCGACAACGCCACCAGGGAGGAGGTCGCACTCAGGGGCCGCACCAGGAGCTGGACCATATCCAGGCGGACCCTCATAATGGGCATACTGAACGTAACGCCGGACTCCTTCTCCGACGGCGGTATCTTCCTGTCGAGGAAGAGCGCCGTAGAGAGGGCCATGGAGATGGTCGAGGAGGGGGCCGATATCATAGACGTGGGCGGCGAGTCGACAAGGCCTGGCGCGGGCACGGTCAGCGCCGAGGAAGAATTGTCGCGCGTCATACCGGTCGTGGAGGAGCTGGCCTCGCGCGGTATAGCCGTTTCGGTCGATACGACAAAGGCCGCCGTGGCCGAGGAGGCGCTCTGTCGGGGGGCTGAGATCATAAACGACGTGAGCGCAATGGGACGCGACCCCGATATGGCGGGCGTCGTGGCACGGCACGGGGCCGCGGTGATACTCATGCACATGCGCTCCACGCCTGCAGACATGCAGGAGCACACCCATTACGACGACATGATGACCGAGATCTTCAACCACCTCTCCGACAGGGTGGATTACGCGGTCAGAAGCGGCATAGAACGCGAGCGTATCGCAGTGGACCCGGGGATCGGATTTGCAAAGTCCTGCGAGGGGAACCTGGAGATAATCCGCAGGCTCGCCGAGCTGAGGTCCCTGGGAAGGCCTGTCGTGCTTGGCACATCGAGAAAGTCATTCATCGGCGCGGTCACCGGGCGTGATGTGGACGAGAGGCTCGTAGGGACGCTCGCCACCCTCTCGGCCGGCATACTGAACGGCGCGCGCATACTGAGGGTGCACGATGTCAAGGAGGCCAGGGAGACCGCCGATATGGTTGATGCGGTAAGGTGCGGTCCGCCCCGAACCCCGGCAACGCAGGAAGAGATCAAGCTCTGAAAGGAAAGGCAAGGAATGCTCGAGGGATTCGCAAGCTTCCCCTCCATAGTCGACCTTCTGGACATCATCATCGTCGCGGTCGTCCTCTACTGGGTCATGCTGCTGGTACGCGGCACACGCGCGGAAAGGATGCTGTGGGGACTGGCGATAATAGTGCTCGTGTACTTCATATCGGCCAGGATGGAGCTTTACACCTTCCACTGGATCCTCAACAAGTTTCTCGCATCCATCGTCATCATCATCATCGTCGTCTTCCAGCAGGACATAAGGAAGGCGCTCGTGCAGATGGGCAGGCCTTTTACCAGCCACAGGGTGAGCTCCACCGAGTTTCTCGACGAGATATACAAGGCCGTGATCACCATGTCCACGAACAGGATAGGCGGGCTCATAGTAATAGAGAGGGGAATAGACCTCGGCGACTTCATCGACACCGGGGTCACCCTGGACGCAGAGGTCTCCAAGGAGCTGCTGCTGACCATATTCAACCCCTCCACCCCGCTTCACGACGGGGCGGTCGTCATACGTAACAGCAGGATATTCAAGGCAGGCTGCATACTGCCGCTTACGGGCAAGGAGCTTACCAAGTCCATGGGCACGAGGCACAGGGCGGCCATAGGGCTCTCCGAAGAGACGGATGCGGTCATCGTGGTGGTCTCGGAGAAGACCGGCGAGGTGTCGCTGGTCGTCGAGGAGAGGCTCGAGCTCGGCATCGAACCGACCGAGTTGCTCTCCAGGCTCAAGCGGGTCATAGAGACCGAGAACGGGCAGAAAAGAGGGTTGTTTCACTGGAGGAGGTCGAAGGCGTGAGGCTTTTGAACTTCATCAACAAGGGCGGTGACGGCGGCGAAAGACTCGACGGGCTGAAGGGTCTCGTCTTCAGGAACCCGGGGCTCAAGGTGCTCGCCCTTATCTTTTCCATCGCACTGTGGTATCTTGTAGTCGGCGAAAAGGCCTACGAGGTGGGTCTTCTCGTGCCGCTCGGCTTCAAGGGGATACCAGAGGACATGATCGTGGTGGACAAGCCGCCGCTGGACATAGAGGTGCGGGTCGCGGGCCCCAAGGGGTTCATCGACAACCTTTCACCCACCGAGGTGAGCGCGTCCATAGACCTGAGCAACGCGAAGGAGGGGCTCAACACCTACAGGCTGCTGCCGCACAACATAAAGACACCCAGCGGCATAAAGGTGATAAGCGTAAGGCCCTCCTCGCTGGACATAAACCTCGAGAGGCTCGTGAGGGCGACCCTGCCGGTCAGGGCGAAGGTCACGGGGGCTCCGCCGCCGGGCTACAGGGTGGCGGAGGTGGTGGTTACACCGCAGAAGGTGACGGTCCTGGGAAGGAGGAAGAGCGTAAAAAGGCTCAAGGGCATACAGACGACCCCGGTCGACATAACCGGCCTCACCTCGACCGTTACCAGGTCCGTCCTAGTGGACATGTCGGAGAAGGGACTCACGGATGTTGAGCCCGATACCGTGGATGTTGTCATAAGGATCGAGAAGATCGAAAAACAAGGCTGAGGCGCTGCCATGGAGAAAAAAAAGAGGCTTTTCGGTACGGACGGGATAAGAGGCGTTGCCAACATAGAGCCCATGACCGCGGAGACGGCGCTTAAGCTCGGAAGGGCCGTCGCCTATGTCTTCAAGAAGGGTTCACGGCGTCACAAGATAGTGATAGGCAAGGATACGAGGCTTTCCGGGTACATGCTCGAAAGCGCCATGATGGCGGGCATCTGCTCGATGGGAGTGGACGTTATGATAGTCGGACCGTTGCCGACACCCGGGATAGCGTTCATCGCATCGAGCATGAGGGCCGACGCCGGGGTGGTGATCTCGGCTTCCCACAACCCGTACCAGGACAACGGCATCAAGTTCTTTTCAAGGGACGGGCTGAAGCTGCCCGACGAGGTCGAGCTGGAGATAGAGCGGTTCATATTCGAGAACCAGGAGGATCCGAGCCACAGGCCCACGGCAAGCGAGGTGGGAAAGGCCTACAGGATCGACGACGCCGTCGGGCGGTACGTCGTCTTTGCAAAGAACTCGTTCCCAAAGGAGCTGACTCTAAACGGGCTCAAGATAGTGGTCGACTGCGCGAACGGCGCAACGTACAGGGTGGCTCCCGAGGCGCTCTACGAGCTCGGCGCGGATGTCGTGCCCATCGGGGTCAACCCGGACGGGGAGAACATAAACAAGGGCTGCGGCTCCCTGTATCCTGAGTCCCTGAAGGAGGAGGTCGTAAGGTCCGGCGCGGACATAGGGATAGCGCTGGACGGTGACGGAGACAGGTGCATACTCGTTGATGAGCGTGGCGAGGTGGTGGACGGGGATCATGTGATGGCCATCTGCGCCACGGCCATGCTCAGGGAAGGAACGCTCAAGGGGAACACGCTCGTTGCCACCGTAATGAGCAACTCCGGGCTCGACGAGGCGTTGAAGAGGGCCGGGGGAAGGGTGGTGAGGACGAGGGTCGGCGACAGGTACGTCGTCGAGGAGATGCTGAGGGGCGGTTACAACCTCGGGGGTGAACAGTCAGGCCACATCGTTTTCCTCGACCATACCACCACCGGAGACGGCGTCATAACCGCCCTCCAGGTGCTCGCCATAATGGTGCGGAGCGGAAAGCCGCTCTCCGAGCTTGCGGCCGTCATGACGAGCTATCCGCAGGTGCTCCTTAACGTCAGGGTTACGAAAAAGCCCGACCTCGACGGGCTTCCGGCGGTCAGCCACACCCTAGAGAAGATCCGGCGGAGGCTCAAGGACAGGGGAAGGGCATTCATACGTTACTCCGGTACAGAGCCCCTTGCAAGGATAACCGTAGAGGGCGAGAACATGGATGAGATAAAAGGGATGGCCGAGGAGCTTGCAGGGGTGGTGAGAGAGGAGCTTAGCTAACACGCAAACAAAGGAGCGGTTCAACATGGCGAGACTCTCGGTCAACGTGGACCACGTCGCAACGGTAAGGCAGGCAAGGCTTGCGAACGAACCGGACCCCGTCGAAGCGGCCCTTAGGGCGGAGACGGCGGGTGCCGACGGCATAACCGTCCACCTGCGTGAAGACAGGCGGCACATCCAGGACAGGGACCTCCTCCTCTTGAGAAGGACGGTCAAGACGAGGCTCAACCTCGAGATGGCCGCAACCGAGGAGATGCACTCCATAGCGCTCGAGGTGAAGCCCGACATGGTAACGCTCGTACCCGAAAAGAGGCAGGAGCTTACCACCGAGGGCGGGCTCGACCTGAGGACGCACACCGAATCACTCAAGAGGTTCGTGGCCTCGCTGAGGGACGCCTCCATTGATGTCAACCTCTTCATAGATCCGGTTCCGGACGCGGTCAAGATGTCGCACAGGATAGGGGCGAGCGGTGTAGAGGTCCACACCGGCCTTTACGCCGAGGCCAGAACCGCAAGGGACAGGATCGTGGAGCTCAAGAGGATAAGCGACTCGGTCATGCTCGCAAAGAGGCTCGGGCTCAAGGTGCACGCCGGGCACGGACTCGATTACCACAACATAAAGGATATCGCCTCCATAAGGGAGATAGAGGAGTTCGCCATAGGCTTCAGCATAATCGCAAGGAGTATCTATACCGGGATCGAGGAGGCGGTAAGGGAGATGGTAAGGCTCGTGAGTTAGCCACGGAGCCCGGTCCAGGCGGTATGATACACGGCATAGGCATAGAGATCATCGAGGTTCAGAGGTTCAGGAAGGCGCTGGAGAGGTGGGGCGAGAGGATCGAAAGGAGGCTTTTTACCTCCGAAGAGCTCCGGTACTGCTCAGGCCAGAGGTTTCCGGAAAGGCACCTCGCAGCGCGTTTCGCCGCAAAGGTGAGCCTGTTCAAGGCGCTCGGAAGAACCCTGCCCTTCAGGGATGTCGAGGTAACGAGGGACGAAAAGGGGCGCCCCTCGGTGACCGCCAAAGGGGCGTCCGCCGCGGGGTTGAGGTTCGCCATATCACTCTCGCATGACGGCGAGCTCGCGGTTGCGGAGACCGTGGCCGAAAGGGTCGCCTGACGCCTTCCCGGGCGTAAGACGCCGGGTTTTTTCGTATGGTATGATACAATAGCGGAGAGGGAAGAGATGAAGCTCGTGGATTCCGACAGTATGAGGGCCCTGGACCGGAAGGCCATAAGGGAGTTCGGCATAAAGGGGCTCGTGCTCATGGAGAACGCAGGCCGCGGAGTGGCCGATGCGGTCGAAAAGGTGCTCGACAAGGACCGGCCCGGCAGGATCGCCGTGGTGGCTGGCAAGGGCAACAACGGCGGTGACGGCTTTGTCTCAGCAAGGCACCTCCATAACCGTGGCCACGACGTAACGGTCTTCGCCCTCGCGGAGACCAAGGAGATCAAGGGTGATGCCGGCACGAACGCGCGCATATGGGAGAGGATGGGCGGAAGGACCATCTGTATAACCTCCGGAAGGGATCTCAGGAAGAACACAACGCTTCTCAGGCACGCCTCGGTCATCGTGGATGCTATATTCGGCACCGGACTCGGCTCCGAGGTGCGCGGGATATACGGCGACGTGATCGATTCCATAAACTCGCTGGAAAAACCGGTCGTTGCGGTGGATATACCTTCGGGCATGGATGCCTCGACCGGCAGGGTCCTCGGCAGGGCCGTAAGGGCGCACCTGACGGCCACCATGGCATTCGCAAAGATCGGATGCTACCTCTACCCCGGCAGGGACTACACCGGAAGGGTTGAGGTGGTCGACATAGGCATGCCGCCCGAGGTATGCGAGGGCGAAAAGATCAGGTGGAACCTCATCGACTCTTCCATGGTGAGCCGGCTCCTCGGCCCTCGCAGGAGGGATACGCACAAGGGGACATACGGGCACGTGCTCATCATCGGAGGCTCCACCGGAAAGAGCGGGGCCGTCTACATGGCGGGCATGGGGGCGATGAGGGTCGGAACAGGGCTCGCCACGGTGGCCGTGCCAGAGGGGCTCAACCCTGTGATGGAGGCCAAGACCACCGAGGTTATGTCGCATCCCCTGCCCGAAACCATAACGGGGACGCTCGGCGAACATGCGCTCGACGAGACACGGAGGATACTCGCGGGCAAGAACGCCGTTGTCCTGGGCCCGGGGCTCGGCACCTTGGACATGCTCGGCTTCGTGGAAAAGGTCGTCTCCATGTGCGCGGAATCAGGCCTGCCGGTGGTCCTGGACGCCGATGCGTTGAACTCGCTCGGCACAGGGGTATCCGTCTTGAAGAAGGCGGCCGGCAGGGGAACAGGGATAGTGCTTACGCCGCACCCGGGCGAGATGTCGAGGCTTCTGGGTACGGACACCGGGGAGGTGCAGGCCGACAGGATCGGCTGTGCCGAGAGGCTGGCCGAAGAGACCGGGGCCGTGGTGGTGCTCAAGGGCGCATCGACCGTGGTGGCGGCATCCGGAAGCATCTACATCAACCCCACCGGCAACCCCGGGATGGCAACGGCGGGCACCGGTGACGTGCTATCCGGGATGATCGGCGGCTTGCTTGCCCAGGGCCTTGCCCCGGTGGACGCTGCGGTGGCCTCGGTGTACCTGCACGGGCTTGCTGGGGACGAGGCGGCGGCAAGGATCGGCGAGGCGGGGCTCGTGGCCACCGATCTCTTGGACGAGATACCGCCGCTCCTGAAGAGGCACAGCTTATTGTCATGAGAGAAGCCCTGTGAAACCTCGCGAACCGTGGTTGCGGAGCGGGGGTTTGCCCCGTTGCCCCTGGGCTTCGATCCCATGGTCCATCTCAAGGACCGGAGATGTGGAGAAGGGCGTGGAGAGTGAGCGCGAAGTCATTATCACGGATTCCCCCGAAGAGACCGAAAGGCTCGGCGAGGTGTTCGCTGGAAGGCTCAGGAAGGGCGATGTCGTGGCCCTCAGCGGAGACCTCGGCGGTGGCAAGACCCAATTCACCAGGGGGCTTGCACGGGGGCTCGGCATAAGTGATTATTACGTCAAGAGCCCGAGCTTCACCATCGTGCACGTATACGAGGGTGGAAGGCTTCCGCTTTACCATATAGACCTTTACAGGATGGACAGCACGGCAGAGGTCCGGGACCTCGGGCTCGAGGAATATGTTTACGGCAACGGTGTCTGTGTAATAGAATGGGCCGAAAGGGCGGAGGAGCTCATCCCCGAGGGCGCCGTGAGGATAAGGTTCTCATACGAGGGGGAGTCGAGGAGAAGGATAGAGATCCGGTGGGGCCGGAATGACGCCCGCTGAAGCATTCGAGGAAGGAATACGGATAAAATAGAAACGGAGGTCTTGATGAAGGAGTTCGACGTCGTTGTTATCGGAGGCGGTCCGGGTGGTTACGTTGCGGCGATAAGGGGCGCCCAGGCCGGGGCCAAGGTATGTCTCGTAGAAAAGGACCGGGTCGGTGGGACATGCCTCAACCGGGGATGCATACCCACAAAGGCCCTATACTACAGCGCAAAGGTCCTGCATACCGTGAAGAAGTCCTCTGAGTTCGGGGTGGATACAGACGGCGTTGCCTTCGACCTTTCGAGGGCCATGGAGAGAAAGGACGACGTCGTAAGGAGGCTCGTGGGCGGCGTGGAGCAGCTCCTCAAGGGAAACGGTGTCGAGGTCCTGAAGGGCGAGGGTGCCATAGAAGGCAGGGGCAGGGTCAGGGTGGTCTCCGCCGGGGGGACCGAGGTCGTCGGGGCGAAGAATATCATCATAGCCACGGGGAGCGAACCTGCGATGATACCGGCCTTCAACATAGACAGGAAAAACGTCCTCACCTCCACCGAGGCGCTCGACTTGAGGGAGGTCCCCGATAGCCTCCTCATAATAGGCGGCGGGGTCATGGGCTGCGAGTTCGCGACCATCTTCGCGCGGTTCGGGTGCAAGGTAAAGATAGCCGAGCTCCTGCCCACCATACTCTCGTCAGAGGACAAGCAGGTGGTGAGGGTCGTCTCAAAGGCCTTCAAGAACGCCGGGGTGGAGGTTTATACCGGCGTCGAGGTCGACGGGGTCGAGGTTGTGGAGAACGGGGTTAAGACGACCTTCAAGGACGGAACCGAGTTCCATACCGAAAAGGTCCTCGTAACCATAGGAAGGAGCTTCAACATAGAGGGGATAGGGCTCGACAAGGTCGGGGTGGAGCTCGACAGGGGGTGCATCAGGGTGAACGAAAGGATGGAGACGAATGTTGCGGGCGTATACGCCATAGGGGATGTTACGGGCGGCATGCTCCTTGCCCACGTGGCGAGCGTCGAAGGGGAGGTCGCGGTCTCAAACGCCCTGGGGGGCGAAAGACGCATGGACTACTCGGTGATACCCGCCGGCATATTCACGGACCCCGAGATAGCGAGCGTGGGGCTCAGGGAGAAGGACGCCGCTTCGAAGGGCATCGAGGTCAAGGTGGGCAGGTTCCCCTATGCCGCAAGCGGCAAGGCGCTCGCGATGTCCGAGGCAGAGGGCTTCGTACAGATCGTCACGGATGCATCCACGGACGAGGTGCTGGGCGCTTCGATCGTGGGGGCGCACGCAACGGACCTAATAGGCGAGGTGGCCCTTGCCGTGAAGGCCGGCGTGGGGGTGAAGGAGATCGTAGAGACCGTTCACGCACACCCAACCCTGCCCGAGATCGTCCTCGAGGCGGCCGAGGACGTACACGGCTTGGCCGTGCACAAGCTTACGAGAAGGAGATAGTCCTAGACCATATGGCTTTGATAGTACAGAAGTACGGCGGAACATCCGTAGGCAGCGCGGAACGCATAAAGAACGTTGCAAGGCGTGTCGCCGGAACAAAGGACCAGGGCCACGACGTGGTGGTCGTTGTCTCGGCCATGGCCGGTGAGACCGACAGGCTCATAGGGCTCGCCAGCGAGGTCTCCGGGCACCCTGCCGGCAGGGAATACGACGTCGTGCTCTCCACCGGGGAGCAGGTGACCATCGGGCTCCTTGCCTTGGCGCTCCAGGACCTCGGCTACAGGGCAAAGAGTTTCACCGGCCACCAGATACCGATACTCACGGATTCGGTGCACTCCTCCGCGAGGATAAGGAGCATCGGGGAGAAGAGGATAAGAAAGGAGCTCGCCGAGGGCACGATACTCGTGGTAGCGGGCTTCCAGGGTGTCGACGAGGAGGGCGACATCACCACCCTCGGAAGGGGCGGATCGGACACCACGGCGGTCGCGCTCGCCGCGGCACTCAAGGCGGACCTCTGCGAGATATACACGGATGTTGAGGGGATATTCACCACAGACCCGGCGATATGCCCTGATGCGAGAAAGCTCGAGAAGATATCGTACGACGAGATGCTTGAGATGGCGAGCCTCGGGGCCAAGGTCCTTCAGACAAGGTCCGTGGAGTTCGCAAAAAAATACGATGTCCCCCTCATGGTTAGGTCTTCGTTTACAGAGGACGATGGGACGATAGTCTGCAAGGAGGATGAGGAGATGGAAAAGGCGATGGTCTCCGGCATAACCTACAACAAGGACGAGGCCAAGATATCGGTCGTAAGGGTCCCGGACAGGCCCGGTATAGCGGCCAGGCTCTTTCGTCCGCTTACAGAGGCCGGGATAAACATAGACATGATAGTGCAGAACATAAGCCATGACGGCCACACGGACCTCACCTTCACCGTGTCGAAGGGCGATTACCGCAAGGCCCTAGAGCTCGTGAGGTCAAAGGCCTCGGAGGTGGAGGCCGAAGACGTCATAGGGGACCCCGATATAGCCAAGATATCGATCGTCGGCGCCGGGATGAGGAGCCACGCCGGGGTGGCCTCCAGGATGTTCGAGACCTTTTCGAGGGAGGGCATCAACATACAGATGATATCCACCTCCGAGATAAAGATCTCGTGTGTCGTGGACGTGAAGTACACCGAGCTCGCCGTGAGGGTCCTGCACGAGGCCTTCGGCCTGGGCAGGGAGGAGGTTACGGAGGAGCCCCTGTAGCCGTCGCATACACCGCGGCGGACGAAACGAAGTTTACGATATGGCCGACAGAAGACGACATACCGTGGAACTCTACGATACGACCCTCAGGGACGGCACGCAGGCCGAGGACATCTCGTTTTCGGTGGAGGACAAGGTGCGTATCGCAAGGGCGCTGGACCGTCTGGGGATCCATTACATCGAGGGTGGATGGCCCGGAAGCAACCCCAGGGACATCGAGTTCTTCAAGGCCATGCGCTCGGAGAAGCTCTTTGCGAGCCGCCTGGTGGCCTTCGGATCCACCCGCAAGGCCCGCACCGCGGTAAAGGATGATCAGAACATAAAGGAGCTCCTCAAGGCACGTACAGCCTGCGTGACCATATTCGGCAAGAGCTGGAAGCTGCACGTGACAAAGGCTCTGAGGGTCTCGCTCGATGAGAACATCGAGATGATACACGACTCGGTGGGTTACCTCAAGAAGAGGGTTGAAAAGGTCTTCTACGACGCCGAGCACTTCTTCGACGGCTACAAGGAAGACCCGGACTACGCCCTGAAAACACTAAGGGCCGCAGAGGATGCCGGAGCTGACTGCATCGTCCTCTGTGACACGAACGGCGGCGCCCTGCCCTTTGATGTGGAGGACATAGTACGGGAGGTGAGGCGGACACTCTCCGCCCCGATAGGCATACACGCCCACAACGACTCCGCCACGGCCGTTGCGAACTCGCTTGCAGCCGTAAAGGAGGGGGCCGTGCACGTCCAGGGCACCATAAACGGCTTCGGCGAGAGGTGCGGCAACGCGGATCTTACGAGCATCATCCCGGCCCTGGAGCTCAAGATGGGCATTAGGTGCCTTGGCAGGGCAAGGCTTAAGAGGCTCAGGGAGACCTCGAGGTTCCTGTACGAGCTGGCCAACCTCACGCACTTCAAGCACCAGCCCTACGTCGGAGAGAGCGCCTTCGCGCACAAGGGCGGGATCCATGTGAGCGCGGTCCTGAAGAGCCCGGAGACCTACGAACACATAAGGCCCGAGCTTGTCGGCAACCACCAGAGGGTCCTTGTATCCGACCTCTCGGGCAGGTCCAACATCCTCTACAAGGCCGAGGAGTACGGCCTGGACCTCGAGAGCGACTCGCCGGTTCTCAGAAAGGTCCTTTCCGACCTCAAGAAACTCGAACACCAGGGGTTTCAGTACGAAGGGGCCGAGGCGTCGTTCGAGCTCCTGATACAGAAGGCCCTGAAAAGGAAGGAGAAGTACTTCAAGCTCCTGGGCTTCCGCGTGATAGACGAAAAGACGGTCGAAGGAAGGGAGCCATACACCGAGGCCACCATAAAGCTCGAGGTGAACAACCTCGTCGAACACACCGCGGCCGAGGGGAACGGACCGGTGAACGCCCTCGACAAGGCGTTGAGAAAGGCGCTGGAGAGGTTTTATCCGTCACTCAAGAAGGTCCGGCTCTTGGACTTCAAGGTAAGGGTGCTCGCCGGCGGGGCGGGTACGGCCTCGAAGGTAAGGGTGCTCGTTGAAAGCGGGGACGGGGTCGACAAGTGGGGCACGGTGGGTGTCTCGGAGAATGTAATAGAGGCGAGCTGGCAGGCGCTCGTCGATAGCCTCGAGTACAAGCTCTTCAAGGACAAGAAGAAGAAGAAGAAAAAAAAGAGGGGCTGAGGTGTGTCGTTACGCGGAGGTGGGCCCGGCCGGAGGAGACGGCGGCCCGGGCCTCGACGGTGCGGACGGTATGAAGAAGTGCCGTGGAGCCCCCTGTGGCTACGCAGCGTTCATCACCCTTGCCCTCATCATCCTGCTCGTTTTCTGCTCAAGGCAATGGCTCGTTCCGGCGTTCAAGGCCCGTTTGCACGCCCTGTCCACCGGCCGTCGGACCGCGGCGGTGACGGTTCCCGACGGGTCGAAGCCCTCCGAAAACTTCGTCATCCACGGAACCATAGACATCAACACCGCAAGCGCCGAGGAGCTCGAGGTGCTCCCTGGAATCGGCGAGAGGCTCGCCCGGAGGATAGTCGCAAAGAGGAGGGAGCTGGGCGGCTTCAGATCGGTCGATGAGCTCAGGACGGTCAAGGGCATAGGCAAGGCGAAGCTCGATGCGGTCCGTGCCCTTGTAAGTACGGGGGAACCCGGCGGCGGGAATCGATAGAGCCGTCTTCCCTGCTGCGGCGGGTCGCATGGAGAGGCTCACGGGGTAACGGGCATGTGAACGCCCCTCGCACTGAAGCGTTACAGGACGGCGAGGGCTTCTGCCCGATAACGGAGGTTGCATACAACATGGACAGTCAACTCGGAAATACCCTGATATACAGCGCGATAGCCGGACTGGCGACACTGGCCGGCGTGTACATCCTTTTTCTGAGGGAGAGCTGGGCCGAAAAAAACGCCATCTTCTTTCTGAGCTTCTCCGGAGGGGTTATACTCACCGTCGCATTCACCCACATCCTGCCCGAGGCGCTCAGGACCAACCCTGGCGCCCTGAGCGTTGTGCTCTTCACGCTCATAGGCTTTTACATACTCGAGCACACGATCGCCATTCACACCTGCCATGAGGACGAGTGCGAGGTCCACTACATGGGCGTGCCGGCGTTCATAGGGATAAGCCTGCATTCGCTCATCGACGGGGTGGCCATAGGGGTCGGCTTCGAGGCCGATTTTTCGGTCGGGCTCGCCGCAGCCGCGGCCATCCTCCTGCACAAGCTCCCGGTCGGCATCACGGTGACCGCGCTCCTGCTCCATGCCGGCTTTTCAAGGACCAAGATGCTCGTCATGGGCTGGGTCGTCGCCCTTGCAACGGCATTCGGCGCGGTGGGGGCTTACCTCTTCATCAAAGGTGTCGACGAGTCCGTACTCGGTATGTTCCTGGCCTTCTCGGCGGGCTCCTTCATCTACATCGGCGCATCGGACCTCCTTCCAGAAACGCACAAGAACACCGCGCGTTTGAATATACTGCTTGTATTGGCAGGTGTTGTTTTGGTATATATAATAACTTCGGTCACTGGAGGTCATTAGGTGATAAGCCGGTACACGAGAGAAGAGATGGGTCGCGTCTGGGAGCCTGAGAACAGGTTCCGCAAGTGGCTCGATGTGGAGCTCGCCGCGTGCGAGGCATGGCACAAGAAGGGGAAGATACCGAAGGCGGCGCTTGCGAGGATACGCAAGAAGGCGGACTTCGACGTAAAGAGGATCGACGAGATAGAAAGGACAGTGAAGCACGACGTCATCGCCTTCCTGACATCGGTCGCGGAGCACGTGGGCGAGGATGCGCGCTACATCCACATGGGGCTCACCTCGTCGGACATACTCGACACCTCGCTGGCCCTGCTGCTCAGGGAAGCCGCCGATATAATCACAGGGGACATCAAGGCCTTCATGGAGGTCCTTGAAAAGAGGGCCGTCGAGCACAGGGACACCGTCATGATGGGCCGCTCGCACGGAATACACGCGGAGCCCACGACCTTCGGCCTGAAGCTCGCCCTCTTCTACGCGGAGATGCAGAGAAACCTCGAAAGGATCGAAAGGGCGAGGGAGGTCATCTCGTACGGCAAGCTTTCGGGTGCTGTCGGGACATTCGCCAATATCGATCCGTTCGTCGAGAGATACGTGTTGAAGAAGCTCGGTCTCAAGCCCGAGCCGGTGGCCACGCAGGTCGTCCAGCGCGACCGCCACGCGGAGTACTTCTCGACACTCGCCATCATCGCGGCCTCCATCGAGAAGATCGCCGTAGAGATAAGGCACCTACAGAGGACCGAGGTCCTCGAGGCCGAGGAGCCTTTCACCAGGGGACAGAAGGGCTCATCCGCGATGCCGCACAAGCGCAACCCCATACTCTCGGAGAACCTGACCGGCCTCGCCAGGCTGGTCCGGGGCTATGCCGTAAGCGCGATGGAAGACGTGGCGCTCTGGCACGAACGCGACATAAGCCATTCTTCCGTGGAAAGGGTCATTGGACCGGATGCGACCATACTCGTGGACTTCATGCTGGCAAGGGTCACCGGGCTGATCAAGGGGCTCGTCGTCTACCCGGACAGGATGAGGGAGAACATGGAGCTATCAAGGGGGCTGGTCTTTTCGCAGCGCGTTCTTCTGAAGCTCGTTGAAAAGGGCATATCGAGGGAGGACGCCTACAGGATCGTCCAGAGATGCGCGATGAAGGTCTGGAATGAGCGGAAACATGACTTCAGGACCGTTCTGTCCAGGGACAGGGAGGTCACAAAGCTCCTCGGACCCGGTGAGCTCGATTCGTGTTTCGACCTGAAGCCGTATGTAAAGAACGTTGGGTACATCTTCAGAAGGGTCTTCAGGCGCAGGGCCTGAAGGGGTTGTTCGGCCACGGGACACATCACGTTTACCGGGCCGACGGTATGGAGAATGGAATGGAGGAGATGACATTGAAGAAACTCGAAAAACTCTACGAAGGAAAGGCGAAGATCCTTTACGAGACGGATGATCCGGATCTTCTGGTACAGTACTTCAAGGACGAGGCCACCGCCTTCAACGCAAAGAAGAAGGGAATAATCCGGAAGAAGGGCGAGATAAACAACGCCGTCTCATCGAGGATATTCAAGTACCTGGAGGAAAACGGGATAAGGACGCACTTCGTCGAGCAGCTCAATGAAAGGGAGATGCTCGTAAAGAGGCTCGATATCATCCCGGTGGAGGTCATAGTGAGAAACATCGCCGCAGGCAGCCTTGCCAAGCGTCTGGGCGTAGAAGAGGGAACGGAGCTCAGGGAGACAGTCCTGGAGTTCTGCTACAAGAGCGACGAACTCGGGGACCCGTTCATAAACGAGTACATAATACGGGCCTTTGGTTTCGCCACGGGCGATGAGATCACCGAGATGAGCGAGGCGGCCCTCAGGATCAACGGACTCCTTACAAGGTTCTTTGACGAACGGGGCATAATACTCGTCGACTACAAGCTGGAGTTCGGCCGGCACAAGGGAGAGGTGCTTCTCGGCGACGAGATAACACCGGACGGGTGCCGGCTCTGGGACAAGGAGACGCACGAAAGGCTTGACAAGGACAGGTTCCGCCGTGACCTCGGCAAGGTGGAAGAGGCCTACGAGGAGGTCCTGAGGAAGGTCTTGGCATAGGCCGCATACGGGGTCGGCCGGGGAGGAAAGAGGCATGTATTGTTCGAAGTGTGGTCACAGGAATAACAGCTGGGCGCGTTCGTGTACCTCCTGCGGGGAGGAGCTGAGCGAACGGATCGTCTTGGAGAGCGGGGAGGTGGTAGAGGTCGTGCAGGGCGAAGATACTTCTCTTGAAAAGGCAAGTGTCGTAAAGGTGCTCGTGCTCACGCTCATAACCGGCGGCTTGTACGCGGCATTCTGGTTCCTGAGAAGGCTTAACGCACTAAACAGCCTCGCGTCGTCCTTCAAGTTGAACCAGGGGGTCTTCGGCTTCGTCATAGCAGGATGCCTTGTGAATATCGCCATAGTCTTTTACGTGGCCTTTTCAGAGGGCACGATATCCCCGGGGCTGGCGAAAAGCCTTCTGGATACATCCGACGTGCTGGGTCTCGTGATCCAGCTCGTGGTGCTCTTCCAGACCTTCAAGGTGCGAAGGATCCTGATGGACCACTTCAATGAACATCTCAGAAGGGATGTCAAGTTTTCCTGGATCTTGACGTTTCTGTTTTCCATCTTTTACCTTCAGTACAAGATAAACAGGTTATAAACCTGGAAAGGGTAAGTATCGAGAAACAATGAAGGCCAATGTCTACGTTACCCTAAAAAAGGGGGTCCTCGACCCCCAGGGCAAGGCCGTTATGGGCGCGCTGAACTCTATCAGCTTCAAGGAGGTCAAGGACCTGAGGATAGGCAAGTTCATGGAGATCGAGCTCGACGCCGACTCAAGGGACGAGGCCGAAAGGCGGGTTGAGGAGATGTGCAGGAAGCTCCTGGCAAACCCGGTGATAGAAGACTTCAAGGTCGAGATAAAGGGGTAAAGGGCATGGCGCCGGCGCCCGGTCCCTTGGTAGCCTGAAGAGGTGCCTCGTCACGCATCCGCACAAAGCCGCAACCGGCGGTTGACGATAGCCCGATGTATGCTGCGAGCGTACAGATCCCTTATATCCGGAGGCTTCCCCGTGCGGAGCCTCAAGGACTGAATCGCAACACTATACGGTCCCGGACGGACGGTTGACGGTCCCTCCAGGCCCCCGCCTCCACCGACGGACGGCATATACGGATTGTCAATGAAGTTCGCCATATTGGTCTTTCCAGGTTCGAATTGCGACCACGACTGCTATCACGTGGTGAAACATCTCATGGGGCAGGACGCCGAGTATGTCTGGCACAAGTCCACCTCGCTCGAAGGCTTCGACTGCGTGATACTGCCGGGCGGGTTCTCCTACGGTGACTACCTGAGGACCGGCTCCATAGCGAGGTTTTCTCCCGTAATGGCCGAGGTTGAGAGGTTCGCGGGCAAGGGCGGGCTCGTCCTGGGGATATGCAACGGCTTTCAGATACTCTGCGAGGCTGGGATACTTCCAGGCGTGCTCATGCGCAACGAGGGGCTTAAGTTCATATGCAAGGGGGTCACCGTAAGGGTGGAGAACAATGGCACACCCTTTACCTCCTCCTATTCCGCCGGCAGGGTGCTTTCCATGCCCATAGCCCATGCCGACGGCAACTACTTCGCCGACGACGACACGTTGAAGGCGCTCGAGGACAACGGCCAGATCGTCTTCAGATACTCCACGCCGGACGGAAGGATCACGCCCGGGGCGAACCCGAACGGGTCGCTCGGAAACATCGCCGGCATAGTGAACAGGCGGGGCAATGTCCTCGGGATGATGCCGCACCCTGAGAGGGCCTGCGAGGAGGAGCTCGGGGGGACAGACGGAAGGGGGATCTTCGAGTCCCTCATAAAGGCGTTGGGCCGGTAGGGTCTCCGAAGGAAGACGACTTTGTTAAATACATATTCCTTAACATACGAAGGTTCCGTGTCCGGGCGACGTGCGTGCGGGGACGAGCTTCGACCTGAGGGTTCAGATGGGTGACAAGAGCCGCCTCGAGGAGGCGCTTGAAAGAGGGGACTTCGTCATAACGGCCGAGATATGCCCCCCTAGGGGAACCGATACGCGGGGCTTCCTCGAAAAGGCCCGGCTTATAAGGGATAGGGTGGTAGCCGCCAACGTCACCGACAACCAGAGGGCGGTGATGAGGCTATCGAGCCTCGCCTGCTCGGTGTTGCTTTTGAGGGAAGGCATAGAACCGGTCTTCCAGATGACCTGCAGGGACCGCAACCGCCTCGCCATACAGTCCGACATAATGGGCGCGTGGACGCTCGGTGTGCGCAACATACTGGCGCTCACGGGCGACCACGTCTCGCACGGCGACCACCGTGAGGCCAAGGCCGTCTTCGACCTGGACTCCGTGCAGCTCGTGCACACCATAGATCTTCTGAACCACGGGAAGAACCTCAAGGGAAGGGAGCTCCGCGGCGGCACGGGCTTCTACATCGGGGCCGTTGTGGCCCCTGAGGCCGAGCCCTTCGGGCCGGAGTGGATCAAGTTCGAAAAGAAGATCGACGCAGGTGCTAGGTTCTTCCAGACGCAGGCCGTCTTCGACATGGACAGGTTCAAGGCCTTTTTTGACGACGCAGAAAGGCTGGGCGCAAAGATACTCGCTGGCATACTGCTTCTCAAGTCGGCTAGGATGGCGCACTTCCTGAACAACAACGTACCGGGCGTCAACGTGCCGCAGGATCTCATAGAGGAGCTCGAGGGGTCGACCGACGAGCTCGAAAAAGGCATTGAGATAGCATCGCGGCAGCTGAGGGAGCTCAAGGGCTTCTGCCACGGCGCGCACATAATGGCCATAGGACAGGAGGAGAGCGTGCCCAGGATCGTGGACCTGGCCTGAAGACCACACAGCCACCGGCCGCTGGTGAGGGGCGCCGGCTACGCCATCGAATCCATCGAGTCCTTGAAGTGCTCGACGAAGTCTTCGGCGTGCAGAGGCCGGATGATTATCCACTTCTTCTCCTCGTCGAGCCTGATCTCCACCTCGGCCCCCGGTATAAGCCCGAGCCGCCTCATGTACTCCTCCGGCAGGACCACACCTTCCTTGCCCTTTTCTATCCTGACGATCTTTCCTTTCATGTCACAGCGCCTCTTTTCGGTTGTCTTTGTCATTAGATATTAGTTTCACACAGCGCCCCAAGTCAAGCAAATTCCCGCCTTGACAAATTTTTCAAAAGGGTTTTAAATGAAGAGAATGAGCCGAAACGGAGCGTGGAATTGAAAGGAATCGAGAACGAGGAGCCGGTCAAGGAGCCTGCCGAGCGTAAAAAGGCCGTACGACAAAGATACTTTGTCGCAAGGGAACTGCAGCTTTCCATCGCCCTCCTGGTCATCATGGCCCTTCTCGGCGGCATATTCCTTCAATCCGTAGCCGCAGCACTCACAACCCACTTCAACCTCGAAACGCCGATACTCGGCGTCATACTCGTTGTAGGATACGTCCTCATCGTAGCCTTCCTCGCGGTCTTCTTCTCCCACAGGCTTGTCGGCCCGTTCAAGCGGCTCGAGTTCGAGATGCGCCACATCAAGGACGGAGAGCTCGCCCGGAGGCTCACCGTGCGAACACGTGACGACCTCCATGTGCGGAACTTCGTGGAACACGTAAACGACATGATATCAAAGTTCGAGGAGATGAGCGAGGCCTACAACAAGCTCAACAGCACCATATCCAAGGGGCTCGCCAGGGTGGTGGAGGAGCTGTCGAACGAGGACTTCGACTGCGACAAGATAAAGAAGGAGCTCAAGTCCCTCCAGAAGGAGATCCACAGGTACAGGGAGAGGTGGTAGCCCTCCGGGCTTCGGCATGCGGTCAAAGACGGCGAACAAGACGCGTCTCGGGCGGACCGTGGTCTTTACCCTCCTTGCGCTCCTGTCGTTGTTGTGCGGCCCCTCCGGCGCCGCCTCACGGCCCGACGGCCGGGTGCTGTCCCTGCCGGTCAGGTGGGTGATAGACGGGGATACCATAGTGCTCCGGGGCGGCATAAAGGTGAGGTACGTGGGCATAGACACCCCGGAGGTCGGTGAAGCGTTCTACGAAGAGGCGAAGGAGCGTAACAGGAGCCTCGTCGGCCGCAAGGTGGTAAGGGTCGTTATATGCGGCGCTCAGC
Organism: Deltaproteobacteria bacterium; assembly: GCA_015492495.1. GTDB lineage: Bacteria > Desulfobacterota > GWC2-55-46 > GWC2-55-46 > DRQE01 > S146-62. The sequence continues at coordinate 48,762 of WGEY01000069.1, forward strand.
CGAGGGATGTCTACGGAAGGCTCCTTGGATCCGTCTACGTGGACGGCCTGGATGTCGGTGCCGTGCTCTTGAGGGAAGGGCTTGCAAGGACGCTTATCATCCCACCGTGCGGGCTCGCGCACGCAAAGGAGTACAGGGGTTATGAGAGGGATGCGCGGAGACTCGGGCTCGGGATATGGGGGACAAAGGGATCCAAGGGGCGTTGAAGGTCATCCTCAGCAGGGGTGCCGGAGGACCTCCGGTGGTCTTGACAGGGGATACCGGCTGTCTTATAATGCTTTGACATCGGCGGCGTACCCAAGTGGCTAAGGGAGCAGTCTGCAAAACTGCCATTCAGCGGTTCGAATCCGCTCGCCGCCTCCATTCCGTCCTCGTGCGCCGCAGCTTCACCGAAGCAACGACGCCTCACTCTTCGGCCCTCTCATACTGTTTCGGCCACTCGACCTTGACCCCGAGCGACCTTGCGGCGGCAAGCGGCCAGTAGGGGTTGCGGAGGAGCTCCCTTCCAAGCGCCACCATGTCCGCCCTGTGGTTGGCCACGATCTCCTCGGCAAGTTCGGCCCCTTTTATGCAGCCCACCGCAATGGTCTTCACACCAAGCCGCTCTTTCAGCGCCGAGGAGTAAGGTACCTGGTAGCCAGGAAAGACGCGACCGGGCCCCACGGGCGCTATGCCGCCAGAGGATACATGCCATATATCCACGCCTTCATCCTTGAGCGCATCCACGATTCCTATTGTGTCATCGAGCTCCATGCCCCCAGGTATGTGGTCCACCGCGGAAATGCGCACTGAAAGCGGCCTTTTCTCCGGCCACTCCTCTCTCACCGCCGCTATCACCTCCTTAAGGAGGCGAGCGCGGTTGGCCGGCGGGCCGCCGTAGCCGTCGGTACGCCTGTTCGTCACCGGCGAGAGGAACTCGTTCAGTAGGTACCCGTGTGCGGCATGTACCTCAACGAGGTCGAACCCGGCCCGTCTCGCCCTCTTGGCGGCCTCCGCAAAGGCTGCGACGATCTTTTCGATGCCGTCGGCCGTGAGCTCTTCGGGCGTGGCGTATTCCTCGTCAAAGGCGATGGCCGACGGGGCTACCGGGACCGATCCCCTCGCCCCGGACTTTCTGCCGGCATGGGCTATCTGGAGGCCTATCTTGGCACCGTGGCTGTGGACGTTGTCGGTGATCCTCTTGAGCATGGGAATGTGTTCATCGGACCATATCCCGAGATCATAGTCGCTTATGCGGCCGCGGGGCTCCACAGCCGTGGCTTCCATGATGATGAGCCCTGCTCCGCCCACCGCCCTCGTGACGTAATGGATGAGGTGCCAGTCATTCGCCATGCCGTCGGTTGCGGCCGAGTACTGGCACATGGGCGGCATCACTATCCTGTTCCGGATCTCGAGTTCCCTTAGGGTGACGGGTGTGAAGAGTTTGCTCATACAGGAGCCCCCCTTAGATGGAAGCACATCAGTACCTCTGGTATACCCACTTGACCCTGCCGATTATGAAGTCTTCACCGATGTTCTTAGTCGGAATGGTCGTCTCAGGAAAGGTCGGGTTGTCGGGTTTCAGGACTATGCGGTCCGGATAGACGAAGACCCTCTTTATGGTGGCGCCTTCGTAGTTGAGCCATACGGCGTAGAGCTTCCCGCTTATGAGGTGACGGTCCCTCGTGTCGACCCCCACGGTCGCACCGTCGAGGATGCTGGGCTCCATGCTGTCTCCCTCGACCCTTATGACGACCATCCCATCCTTGTAGTCCCTCTTGGGGATGGATACCGCGTCGATGGGCTCACCCTTGGGAAACTCCTTCGGCCCCCTGGAGCCGGCCATGCCGTAGACCTCTACCGTCACGTACTCTTCGCAGTAGACCGGATGCGCATTCTCTCCGGTGCTCTTCAGCTCCTTGGCGCTGTAGACGAACATGGGCCCCTTGCCCGTCAAGAGCCAGTCGAGGGAAACAGAGCCGAGGCTGGCGATCTTGCAGAGGGTCTGGATGTCCGGGCTCCTCTTGTTCTTTTCGTAGTCGCTTATCGTGGCTACCCTGGAGAAGCCGAGCTTGTTGGCGAATGCCGCCTGGTTTATGTGCAGGAGTTCGTCCCTTATGTGTTTTATTCTTTCACCGAGCGTTGACATCTCTTACACGAAAACGTAAAAAACCCTTTGACAAAAATACGCAACATGGTATATAATGCGAAATCAACCGATAATCAATTACGCACATCGTGTTTTGAGGACGATTCCGCTTTAGATTACGTTTACACTGCAGGCATGCCCGGTAAGGTCTGCCCCCTCGCACAAGGGGGGCGGCTTCTGCCGGCACCTTAGGGCAGGTTATAATTGTTATAGCATGAGAGGATTCTAACGTCAAGAGGGAGGTTCATCATGCGTGTAAATCATACAGATGTAATTGAAAGAATGAAACGTGCGGGAGGGCTTAAGAACGATTCAAGGCTTGCAAGGGCGCTCGGGGTAACCCCCCAGGCGCTTTCCAATTACAAGAAAAGGGGCAAGGTGCCTTCTGACCTCATCCTCAAGTTCGCCGGCATGAACGGGTTGAGCGTGGACTGGCTCTTGACAGGCGAGGGGCACAGGTACCTGGCGGAACGCGAAGGCGGTAAGGGCGCCGCGGGTGCCTCACACGGAGAGGTGGCGCGGGGGTTTGCGAAGTTCGCGGCGCTGACCCCGGATGAGCTGATCTATATCGGCAAGCTCCTCAGGATAATGCGTTCCTCCGACAGCTCCACATCCGAGGTCCTCAAGTGGAGCATAGATGCCTTCCTCAAGGCCGTCGAGTCATCCGGCGATGAGAAAACGAAGGGCCGCTGCGAAGAAGGTATAGAGCAGCCGTCGGACAACGGCGGCAACGAGGGCTGCTGACAGATCCCTGACACTGTGGGCAATGCGGGGCTCCCCTGTATCGGCCTGCTACTCAGAGCGGGCCGTCCAACCTCTCCAGTCTCCAATCCCCGCGGCTAATGAGCTCACCGCACCTTCTCGAGCCCGGATCGAGGTATAGGGGCTTAAACACCCTTCCCCTTACCTCTCAATAACCTTGACAGAGCCATAAATCCTTAATAATATAAAACATTAGCCGATCATATCCAACCGTTGTTTTTATCGCCATGGAGGTGTAAGTAGGTATGGCCCAGGAACAGATCCCGGTCGCTATCGAAGACGAGATGCAGAAGTCCTACATGGACTATGCCATGAGCGTCATTATAGGCAGGGCACTTCCCGACGTACGCGACGGACTCAAGCCGGTCCACAGAAGGATCATCTACGCGATGCACGAGATGGGGGTCGAGTGGAACAAGCCCTACAAGAAGTCCGCCCGCGTGGTCGGAGACGTCATCGGTAAATACCACCCCCATGGCGACGCCGCGGTCTACGATGCGATAACCCGCATGGTCCAGGACTTCTCCCTGCGCTATCCCCTCATAGACGGCCAGGGCAACTTCGGATCCATTGACGGCGATCCACCGGCCGCCATGCGTTACACAGAGGTGCGCATGTCCAGGCTCGCCTGCGACCTCCTCGGCGACATAGGAAAGGAGACCGTCGACTTCATGCCCAACTACGACGGCTCGCTCTCCGAGCCGGTCGTACTGCCTGCGGCCTTCCCGAACCTCCTTGTAAACGGCTCCTCGGGCATTGCCGTGGGCATGGCCACGAACATGCCGCCGCACAACATCTCCGAGGTGATAGATGCCATAATACACCTGATACGGAACCCGGAGGCCACCGTGGATGAGCTCATGGAGATCATCCCGGGTCCAGACTTCCCCACCGGCGGCTTCATCTACGGGGTGGAGGGCATAAAGGAGGCCTACAGGACCGGAAGGGGTATCATACAGCTCAGGGCCAGGGTAAACGTCGAAACGCACCCCAGGACCGGAAGGGTGAGCCTTGTCATAACCGAAGTGCCCTACATGGTCAACAAGGCCAAGCTCATCGAGAAGATAGCGGACCTGGTCAGGGACAAGAAGATAGAGGGCATCTCGGACATACGGGACGAGTCCGACAGGGAGGGGATGAGGGTCGTCATAGAACTCAAGAAGGACGAGATAGCCGAGATCGTGCTGAACAACCTCTACCTCCACACCCAGATGAAGGCGTCCTTCGGCGTGATAAACCTCGCTCTGGTCGACGGCCAGCCCCGCGTGCTCAACCTGGTGGAGCTCCTCGGGCAGTTCATAGGCTTCAGGAAAGAGGTCGTGACCAGGCGGCTCGCCTTTGACCTCAGGAAGGCACGCGAACGCGCGCATATCCTGGAGGGGTTGAAGATAGCCATAGACAACCTCGACAGGGTCATAAAGCTCATAAGGGCTTCGAAAAGCCCCCAGGAGGCCAGGCAGGGGCTCATGGATAACTTCGGGCTTACCGCGGTGCAGGCGCAGGCCATACTGGACATGAGGCTCCAGAGGCTTACAGCGCTCGAAAGGGACAAGATAATCACCGAGTACAAGGAGGTCAAGGCGCTCATAAGGAAGATAGAGGAGATCCTCGGAAGCGAGAAGCTCCTCATGGGCGTCATCGTCGACGAGCTCGAGGAGATAAAGCAGAGATACGGCGACGAGAGGAGAACCGAGATCGTCGCAATGCAGGGCGAGATAACGCTGGAGGATGTCATAGCCGAGGAGGATATGGTCGTCACCATATCGTACCGCGGCTACATAAAGAGAAACCCCACGAGCCTTTTCAGGATACAGCGTAGAGGCGGCAAGGGGAAGATGGGGATGACCACCAGGGACGAGGACTTTGTTTCGAGCCTGTTTGTCGCATCCACCCACAGCCACATACTCTTCTTCACGGACAGGGGCAAGGCCTATTCCCGCAAGGTCTACGACCTTCCTCAGGCCGGAAGGGCCGCAAGGGGCAGGGCCATAGTCAACATACTAAACCTCTCGCCGGGCGAGAGGATATCCGCCTACCTGCCTGTGAGGGAGTTCGAGAGCGGCAAGTACGTGGTAATGGGCACCAGCCGCGGTGTGGTCAAGAAGACCGATCTCATGGCCTTCTCCCACATACGTTCCGGCGGGATAATCGCGGTCAACCTGGACGAGGGCGACAGCCTCATAGGGGCCCGCCTCACCGACGGACACAGGGGCATATTCATCGGCACGCGCAATGGAATGGCCATAAGGTTCAACGAGGACGAGGTAAGGGAGATGGGACGCCAGGCCAGGGGTGTGAGGGGGATAAGGCTCGGCAAGGGTGACAGGGTCGTGGCCATGGAGGCCCTCGACGAGGACACGACGATACTGACCGTCACCGAAAGGGGCTACGGCAAGAGGACGATGCTATCGGAGTACCGCACCCAGTCAAGGGGCGGAAGCGGCATCATCAACATAAAGGTGACCGCAAAGAACGGCCCGGTCGTTGGCATAGCGCAGGTCAAGGACACCGACGAGGTGATGATCACCACGAGCAAGGGCAAGATCATAAGGATCGACGTCAAGGACGTATCCGTCATAGGGAGAAACACCCAGGGCGTAAAGCTGATGGACATAGAGGACGACGAGGTGGTTACGGATATCGCTCTTATAGCGGACAAGGAAGACAAGTTGACCGTGGTCGACTGAGGCACACAAAAGCAACCCCCGGAAGCGAACCCCCTGCAAGCAATGCGCTTTGCCCGTCCGCAAGGACGGCTCCGGAGTTTCCATGTGGTCAATCAGGGGTTTCCCGAGATCGAAGATGGCCGTACCTGCACAAAACCCATCCCATGCCCCTACAAGAAGGAGGATCACCTTGCTTGCGGCGGTCCTCGCCGCAGGCATCCTTTTCACGGTCCTTGCGGCCGGCTGCAGCCCGCGGGGAGACGAGAAGGCCTTCCACCAGGCCGAGGACGCCCTGGGCCGCGGCGAATACCTCGAGGCCGCGGCCCTCTACAGGAGCTTCATCACTAATTACCCCGACAGCCCCCTCGCCCCCGAGGGCCAGTACAAGATAAGCTACATATACAGCCGCCATGTCCGTGACCTCAGGAAGGCGATGGATGCCTATTCCATGCTCTTCTACCTCTACCCGGAAAGCCCTCAGGCCGTTACGGCAAGGGAGGACAGGGCCGAGCTCTTCTCCTCCAGGAAGGAGTACAGAAAGGCTATTGCGGACTATGCCTGGCTCCTCGAGAACGGCCCCCCGGAGAAGAACGACCTCTACAGGTACAATATAGCCATGGAGTACATAAAGATGAACGACTTCCGGCAGGCGAGGATAGAGCTGGAAGAGCTCCTCAAGAATATACCGTCGACCCCCCTCGCCCCGCAGGTGTACTACCAGATAGCCACCACCCATTACCTCGAGGGCAACCTCGAAGAGGCCGTCAAGGGGTACGACTCGGTCATCTCAAAGTTTCCCGACAACCCCATTTGCATAGAAGCACGGTTGGGCAAGGCCACGGCGCTCGAGGAGGCCGGCAGCCTCACCGAGGCGCTGGCGCTTCTAGAGGAGCTCAAGGACGAGTATTCGAACACGGACGTCGTCAAGATAAGGATAAAATCCACCAGGGAGAGGCTCAAAAAGGAGCCGAGGCTCAGGAAAAGATGACCTTTGATGCACCTCCCTGCGCCTCCCATCGGATGAACACTCTCATGGAGACATTCGCAGTCATCGGTGCCGGAAGCTGGGGGACCACCCTGGCGGACCTTCTCGCGCGGAAGGGGTACGGCGTAAGGCTCTGGACGAGGAACCCGGAGCTTTCGCGCCTGATCGAGGAGGGTCGCGAGAACAAGCCGTATCTTCCAGGGGTGAGGTTGCCGGAGAACCTCACGGCCACCTCTTCCCTTGCCGATGCGGTCGAGGGCGCCTCGATGATCGTGTGCGCCGTACCCTCCCACGGCATAAGGGAGGTCTTCAAGGATATCCGGTCCCGCATCTCCGGCGAGGCGCTTGTAGTCAGCGCCTCGAAGGGGATCGAACAGGGGACGCATCTGACCTGTTGCGGGATCCTCGAAGAGGTTTTCCCGGAAGGCGTCCACGGGAATATCGCTGTGCTCTCGGGGCCGACCTTCGCAAAAGAGGTGAGCAGGGGGCTTCCTGCCGCCGCCTGTGCGGCCTCACGTTCCGGCGAGGTTGCGCTCCGCGTACAGAGGATCTTCTCGACGCCGTACTTCCGGGTCTATACGAACCCGGACCGCATCGGCGTTGAACTCGGTGGCGCCTTGAAGAACGTAATGGCGCTCGCGGCCGGTGCATCGGACGGTCTCGGCCTCGGCAACAACGCCAGGGCAGCGCTCATCACCAGGGGGCTCGCCGAGATGTCGAGGCTGGGCACAAAGATGGGGGCTGATCCCAGGACCTTCTACGGGCTTTCGGGGCTCGGCGACCTGGTGCTCACATGCACCGGGGAGCTTTCCAGAAACCGCAGGGTCGGGGTCGAGATAGGCAGGGGACGAAGCCTCGGGGAGATACTGTCGGAGATGAGGATGGTCGCCGAGGGGGTGAAGACATCCCTTGCCGTAAGGGAGCTCGCGGCAATGCACGGGATCGAGGTGCCTATCACCGAAGAGGTCTGCAGGGTCCTGTACGAAGGCAAATCCCCTGAAAGGGCGGTGATGGAGCTGATGACAAGGGAGCTTAAGGGCGAGCTGTGAACCCCCGTTTTACGCCCCTTAGGTACGCCGGATTTTTTTCTGTTTTTGTGTGTGATTTCACTTTACCACGCGGCGGCACCTGCCGATGAAACAATATGCATCCCCCGGGGTCCCGGGGATACGGACGGTCTTTAACAGGGGAAGGAAACCACGTGCGCCGTCCGGCACGGCGGCCTCTGCAGCCGACCCCCTCATACCCTAATACCGGGACGGGAGAAGAGCTCACGGCAGGAGATACAACCAGGGTGCGGGGCCGAACCTGCGACACTTTGTATGGCACCCCGCAAGCCCCTTGACCCGCTGCTGCATCCGGGGCCGGCAACAGGATCGTTTTCATGTACAGAAGGAGCATCCACTACAAAATATTGACCATCGTGGTAGGGGTCCTGGCCGTGGGGGTGTTCGTCGCCTCGTACTGGGCCCTGAAGAACGAGAAGAAGCGTTTCCTCGAGGAAAAGCTGATGATGAGCAGGCTCATGTCCCGTACGGTCCTCAGCGCCATCTACAAAGACATGATAGAGGGCCGCGCCGACATGGCCCGCCATCTCATGGACATCCTGAGGACCGAGCAGGGGGTCACAAGGGTCCAGATCATAAGGAGCAACGGACGAGAAGAGGCCTTCCGCGACTTCAAAACGATCGAGGCCGTAAAGCAGAGGCTGGGCACCCTGAGGCCCGAGTGGCTCGATGACCACTCGAGCGTTACGGACAATGTAGCAGAGGGTGTAGACGACCCGGGATTCAGGGATGCGCTCAGTGTCTTCAGGAAGGACTGGACGAGCGAGCCCGTGTATTACACCGAACGGGGCGGCAGGCAGTTCACCTACCTTCAGCCCATCGCCGAGCGCGAGGACTGCCGGACATGCCACGGAGCCGAGGACGCAAGGGGTATACTCATGATCTCCTTTTCCCTCGACGGCATGTACGGTGTACTGAGCAGGAACAGGAACCAGTGGATCTTCTCGGGGCTTGCGGCCATATTCATAGGCAGCGTACTGCTTTCGCTCCTGATAAGAAGGACCGTCACCGGCCCCATACAGAAGACAGTCGAGGTCATAGAGGGTATCACCGAGGGCAAGGGGAACATAACGCAGAGGGCGGAGGTCTCATCGAACGACGAAATAGGTTACCTCGCAAAGGCCTTCAACACCATGCTCGACTCCCTCGAGAAGAGGGACGAGGAGAACAGGCTGCTTCTTAAGAAGATAGAGAAGAGCCGCAAGGAGTGGGTGACCACATTCGACGCCATCCAGGACCTCATATCCATCCATGACAACAACTACAACATCATAAGGGTGAACAAGGCCCTTGCCGCAAGGTTCAACTGCGAGCCGAGGGACCTCATAGGGAAGAAGTGCTTCAATGTCTTCAATTGCGGCAGCAAGCCCAATCCGCTCTGCCCCCACTCCAGGACCCTCGCCACGGGCACGGTGGCCACGGACGAGGACACAGGCGAGCTCGGGCTCAAGGGCAACTTCAACGTCACCACCTTCCCCATATTCAATGACGACGGCGACGTGGTCGCGACCGTACATATAGCCAGGGACGTTACGCAGGAGAAGATACTCGAACAGCGGCTCCTGCACTCCGAGAAGATGGCAAGCCTCGGCAAGCTCGTCGCAGGCATAGCCCACGAGCTTAACAACCCCCTCATGGGCATAATGGGCTTCAGCCAGCTCCTCATGGAGATGCCCGGCGACAGGAGGATGGAGGAGGCCAAGGACAAGCTCGACAGGATATTCCGCGAGTCCATGAGGACCGCCAAGATAGTACAGAACCTCCTGACCTTCGCCAGGGCCAAGAAGCCCGAGAGGGGACTGCACAACATAAACAACGTTCTGAGGGATACGCTCGAGCTCCGGGGGTACTCGCTCAAGGCCAGCAACATAGAGGTCGTGGAGGACCTCTCCGAGGACATACCCAAGTCAATGGTCGACTACTACCAGCTCCAGCAGGTCTTCATCAACATCATAAGCAACGCGGTCGACGCCATGGTGAGCTACAGGGGCAAGGGCAGGCTCGAGATAAGGACGAGGCTCAAGGGCCGGATGATAGAGATAACACTGGCCGACGACGGTCCGGGCATACCGCAGGATGTCATAACCAACGTCTTTGATCCGTTCTTCACAACGAAGGATGTGGGCAAGGGCACCGGACTCGGGCTCTCCATAAGCCACGGCATCATAAGGGAACACGGCGGATGGATAGATGTGAAGAGCCCGCGCGGCGGCGGAACGGTAGTGACCATCGAGCTTCCGGTCTCGGGACAGGAGGCAGGAGGCGAAGGACTTACGGCGGACGGTACCGTGAAACCCCTCTCGCCTATAGCCGGCTCCAGGATACTCGTGGTCGATGACGAGGCGAGCATAAGGGATGCGTTGACGTACATCCTTTCCGCCAAGGGGTTCAACGTGACCGCGGCCGGTGACGGCGTGGAGGCGCTCGAGGTCTTTTCGCGCGAGAAGTTCTCCCTTGCCATAGTGGACATAAAGATGCCCGGAATGAACGGCATGGAACTCTTCAAGCATATCCGCGAGAAGCACCCTGACCTGAAGGACAGGGTGCTCTTCCTCACCGGCGATGTCTTCAGCGAGGACGTCAAGGATTTTCTCAAGGACACGGGATGTCCCTGCCTCACCAAGCCCTTTGAAGTGAACGAGCTCGTAAGCCTTGTGAGCAGAATACTGAGGGACGGGGTCTCTCCGGCGGTATGAGACCGCGGCCCCTTGATCCGGCAACCTCATGAGGATCGAAGGTTCCCTGTGAAGGTTTCGGTCATCATACCCACACTCAATGAGGAAGGTGTCATAGCGGCCTCCATAGAGTCCGCCGTGAACGGTTGCGGCGGGGGAAGCGTGGAGGTGATCGTATCCGACGGGGGAAGCTCGGACCGTACCTGCCGCATAGCCGGGAGCATGGGGGCGAAGGTCCTCGAGGCCCCCAGGGGAAGGGGAGCGCAGATGGACAGGGCTTCAAAGGTCGCCTCCGGCGAGGTCCTCCTCTTTCTGCACGCCGACAGCCGCCTGCCGCCGGGGTGGTACGATGCCGTAAAGAGAGCCCTTGAGGACGAAGAGGTGGTCGGCGGGGGCTTCACCCTTTACATAGACTCCCCCGGTAGGTGGTTCCGCATCGTTGAGCAGGGGGTGAGGCTGCGCTCCAGGTGGCTCGGGCTCATCTACGGGGACCAGGCGATATTCGCAAGAAGGAGCGAGTTCCTCAACACCGGTGGGTTCAGAAGACTACCCTTGATGGAAGACGTGGATTGTGTTAATAGATTAAAGAGCCGGGGCAGGCTCTGCGTGCTCGAAGAGCGCGTGACGACCTCCGGCCGCAGGTGGGCGAGGTACGGGACGGTGGCCAACACCCTGAGGAACGGCCTTTTTCTTCTGCTATACTTTTTAGGCGTGTCCCCGCAGAGGCTGTATCTCTGGTATTACGGGACAGGATCATAGGCGGCCGCTGCAGTAGCTTGAGTATCCTTAAAGACGGAAAGGAGAGGTGATTATGGAGTTCAGATCGATCGGCGATATGCATGACGCTTTAAGGGGGGCGGTGGAGGAAAAGGGGGAGGGGTTCGAGGTCACGGATGAAACGCGCCTCAGGGGAGAGCCGCTCGATAAGCTCGTCTACAACGCGGTCTTCAACGCAAAGGGCGAACTCCTCGAAGAGGCGCGGCGCATAATCAAGGGTTGCGCCTGCGCCCTGGGCATAAGGCCCGCTTCTATCCAGCATCTGTACGAGGCCATGGGCAAGGGGGAGTGCGGAGGGTTCACGGTGCCGGCCATAAACATAAGGGGCCTTACGTACGATACCGCAAGGGCCGTCTACAGGGCCGCGGAGAAGAACAACTCCGGCACCTTCATATTCGAGATCGCCAAGAGCGAGATCGGCTACACGGACCAGAGACCGGCCGAGTACGCGGCTGTGCTTCTCGCAGCCGCGATAAAGGAGGGGTTCCGGGGCCCGGTCTTCATACAGGGTGACCACTTCCAGGTGAACGCCAAGAAGTACGTCGAGGACAAGAACGCCGAGATAGGCGCACTCAAGGACCTCATCGCTGAGGCCATGGAGGCCGACTTTTACAACATAGACATCGATGCATCGACCATAGTGGACCTCTCCAAGCCCGAGGTGCCCGATCAGCAGAGACCGAACTTCGAGACCACGGCGGCGCTTACCGTCTTCATACGGGAGAGGGAAAAGGAAGGTGTGACCGTCTCCATAGGCGGCGAGATAGGCGAGGTGGGCGGCAAGAACTCGACCGAGGAGGAGCTCAGGGCCTTCATGGACGGGTACCTCGCCATACTGGGCGGCAACTTCAAGGGCATAAGCAAGATAAGCGTGCAGACCGGTACATCCCACGGCGGCGTGGTGCTGCCGGACGGGACCATCGCGAAGGTGAAGGTGGACTTCGACACCATCGAGAGGCTCACGAAGGTGGCACGCGAGGAGTACGGGCTCGCCGGCGTGGTACAGCACGGCGCATCCACGCTGCCCGACGACGCCTTCCACATCTTCCCGGAGAAGGGCACCGCCGAGGTCCACCTGGCAACTGGCTTCCAGAACATGATATACGACAGCCCGGCCTTCCCGCAGGAGCTGAAGGACGAGATATACCGCTACATCAAGGACAAGCTCTCCGGCGAGTGGAAGGAGGGACAGACCGAGGAGCAGTTCATCTACAAGACCAGGAAGAAGGGCTTCGGCCCGTTCAAGGAGAAGATCTGGAACATACCGGCCGAGCGCAGGCAGAAGATAGGCTCCGAGCTGGAGGACCGCTTCGATTACCTCTTCAAGAAGCTCAATGCAGTCGATACGGTCGATGTCGTCAAGAAGTGGGTGGGCTGAAAGGCACGGGTACGGGAAGGTACCTCTTCCATTGAGCCCCTGACCGATCGAAGCCCGCCGTGCATCCTCGGGGGATCCCTGGAAAGCCGCCCTTTTGATGCCCTTGCGGAGGCGGGGTTGAGGATGGGATCACCACCGCGGTCCGTTCCGCAAAGCCCCGCAATGGGCTTTTTCCGGTCATTGCGGGCCAAGGGCCTCTATCCCGCGGCGAAGCAATCTCCGGCTGTTCGACCCTGCAAAAGAAAGGATCGTCAGGGAAGACCTGGAACGCCCCCTCCCCGGCCGCGGGTGGCAAATCCCATCGTTATTATGTTATAATGGTTATTACGCAAACAAGACTCATCAGGAGGAGATCAACGCGACA
>WGEY01000070.1 GCA_015492495.1 Deltaproteobacteria bacterium
ACCGGAGAAGGTCTTCGTAAAGGCGTTGAGTATCTCGACCCGCTTTATGGAGTCGATGCCGAGCTCGGCCTCCATGTCAACCCCCGGATCAAGCATCTCTACCGGATATCCTGTCCTCTCGGCCGCTGTCTCAAGAAGACGCTTGAGGACAGTGTCCTTCGTAAGCGATGCGGAGCACGCGGCCGCAGCCTTAGTCTCTCTCGCAGGAGATGAACCGGTTGCACTTGAGACCACCTCCAGACACCGGTCCGCAACGGCGCTCAATGTCTTAAGCCTCGACAGCTCGTCCACGATAGAGCGCACCTTCTCCCCCTCCCTACCGGAGAAGGTCTTCGTAAAGGCGTTGAGTATCTCGACCCGCTTTATGGAGTCGATGCCGAGCTCGGCCTCCATGTCAACCCCCGGATCGAGCATCTCCACCGGATATCCTGTCCTCTCGGCCGCTGTCTCAAGAAGACGCTTGAGGACAGTGTCCTTCGTGGTGATATCAATCTCTGGCTGGGTGGGGGCTGAAGGTGCCTTTTCGTCGGCAAGCGCGCCGAGCTCAGGTGCAACATCAACAGGGGCCTGTTTTGTCGGAGAGGCTTCGGACACGGCTGGATCGGCCTCCGGGACACGGGAACCCTCATGTGCCTGCGCGGGAGCACCGCCCAAGTAGGCCGTCATAACGTTCCTCTGCGTTTCCAGGAACCGCGCCATCATCTGCTGGAAGCGCAGCATGACATCGTCGACCCTTTGCCCGCCCATGGCGGCATCCCGCATTGCCGGCTCGGCAAACGATGACGGTGCGGGTATCTGAGCCTGACCGCCCCGACCTATTGAAACCCTTTCTGTATCGGCAGCTGTCCGCGGCTGAGTCCCAGCGGGCCGTGCACCGGAGCCGTTAACAAGCCATGCCGTTGGCGTAAGCACCTCCTCAGCAACGGGGTTTTCGAGATCCACGAGCCTAACGTCTCTGTCCTTGTAAAGCCTCCCCAGCTCAAGGCCTATGCCGCTTACGGCAAGCTGGCCGAGTGCTTTAAGGAACTGCTGGAGGCCGGAGCCCCTGGTGTCTGTAGATACGGCCAAAAAGTCCATGCCTTCGAGTATCTGTCTCGTGAGGTTTGTGAGAACGCTTCCCGGCCCGACCTCGACGAACACTCGAGCGCCAGCCTCATACATCGCCTCGATTTCGTCCACAAACCTCACCGGACGTACTATGTGCTCGACAAGGGCCTTTCTTATGGCTTCCGGCGCCCCCTTGTGCGGAGCGGCGGAGTTATTGGAAAAGACGTCGAAGCTTGGAACTGAAAGGTTCACGGTCGAGAGGAACGCGGAGAACCTCTCCTTGGCCGGCGCCACGAGCTGGGAATGGAACGCAGCCGATACCGGTATGTGCTGTGCCTGTACATGCCTTGCCTCAAACACCTCAACGGCCTTTGACACCGCCTCTCGCGTACCGGAGATTACCGTCTGGGACGGAGAGTTCATGTTGGCTATGACCACACCGTCTATATCTCTTATGACCGCTTCAACCTCCGATGAATCGGCCTTGACCGCTGCCATGGTGCCGAGGTCTTCACCCCCGGCGGCTTCTATAATCGACCTGCCCCTCGCCTCCGATATCCTATAAAGGGCGTCCTCTTCTATCACGCCAGCGGAATAAAGGGCCGTGTACTCTCCGTAGCTGTGACCTGCGGCAAGGTCCGGTAAAAGGCCGAAGGATTCAAGCAGGTGGAGCACACCGACGGACACGGCGCCGAGCGCGGGCTGGGCTATGTTTGTTGCGGCGAGCTCGACCCTGCATTCCTTCTCCTCCTCCGGGCTGAACGAAGGGGCAGGGAAGATGTATGAGCTGAGCTTTCTGGGGAAAGCTCCTTTAAGCGATGCATCGGCGCGCTCCAGGGCGTGTCTTACTTCGTGGAAGTACATGGCCAGCTCTTTGACCATGCCGGGATACTGCGAACCCTGTCCTGGAAACAAAAAGGCGACCTTGCCGTGCGCTGCAACAGGCCTTTGCGAAAAATAAATGCCCCTCGGGTCACTCAGGGAATCGACGTTCGTGCCCATATACTCCCTTGCAACCCCTATCTTGCCTACGAGGTCCTCTACGGAGGACGCTACTATGGCAAGGCGGCATGCTGCGGTACCGTTCTTTTCGTATTCTGTGCAGACGGTGTACGCGAGGTCTGCGAGGTTCAGCCCATGGCCACCCGCGAGCCTCTGCCCGAAGGCTTTGAGCGAATCCGCCAAAGCGGACCTCGACTCCCCGGCCCAGATAAAGAGCTCGCTTCCCCAGTCCCTTCTGCCCGAAGGGGCATATGCCGTTTCGTATTCTTCGAGTACGGCATGGAAGTTCGTCCCCCCGAAGCCGAATGCGTTCACCCCTGCCCTGCGCGGATGCGCAGGGTCTCTTATCCACGGCCTAGCCTCTGTATTTACATATATAGCACCGTTACGAAAGCCCACCATAGAATTGGGTCTCTCAACATCGGCGGTCGGAGGGAGCACCTTATGGTGCAGGGCCAGTGCCGCCTTTATGAGGCCTGCAAGCCCGGCAGCTCCCTTGGTATGGCCTATCATCGACTTAACCGAGCCGATGGCGCACTTCTTGTAAGGTGCGTTGTGTTCCTTGAGCAGAAGGTTGGCCGACTCAGCCTCGACCCGGTCCCCAACAACGGTGCCGGTGCCGTGGGCCTCCAGAAGCTCCACGGTCGAAGGTGAGAACCCGGCTTTTTTATAGGCCCTCTTTAACGCCGAGAGCTGCCCCATCGGATTCGGTGCCGTCATCCCCTTCTGCCTGCCGTCGCTCGCACCGGCGACGGACTTTATGACGGCGTATATCCGGTCTCCATCACGCTCGGCATCCTCCAGGCGCTTCAGAACTAGGAAGCAAAGTCCCTCGCTAATCACTGTCCCGTCGGCCTTCTCATCGAAGACCCGGCACCTGCCGGTGGAGCTCAGGGCGTGGGTCTTGCAGAAGCAGAAGTACGCGAACGGGTTCTGCCCGGCATCGGCGCCACCGACGATCACCATGTCGCTTGTGCCGCACTCGAGCTCCCTTACAGCGTCATACAAGGCCGCAAGGGACGAAGCGCAGGCCGCATCCACCGTATAATTCACGCCGCCCAGGTTGAACCTGTTGGCAATTCTCCCGGCAAGTACGTTCATAAGAATACCCGGGAAGGAATCCTCCGTCCACTCGGGCAGTTTTTTGAATATCTCCTCCGGGTTCTCTATGAACGTCGGCAGGCCGGATCTCAGGACATAATTCTGTCCGAGCTCACCTATGCCGCCGCCTGTGCCGACTATCACGGAGGTGTTCTCTCTGTCGAAGTCCCTGTTCTCGTACCCGGCGTCCTTCAACGCATGTCGCACGCCTTCGAGCGCGAGCAGATGAAGCGGCTCTATGGAACGCAGGGAGTTCGGGGGCATGCCGTAGGTTACTGGGTCGAAGACTATGTCATCGAGAAAACCGCCCCACCTGGAATATATCTTGTCCCTTGCCTTGCTGTCCTCGTCGAAGTAAAGGCGCCAGTCCCACCTGTCAGGCGGAACCTCTGTTATTGCATCAACTTTATCCAGGATATTCTCCCAATAAATCCTGAGGTCCCCGGCCTTCGGAAGGATGCAGGACATACCCACGATCGCTATGTCGCTTGGTTTCTGTGAAGGTATGCCGTCTTCGTCTATTGGAAGGGAGGATAGGATCTCGGAAGATCCGACCGACACATCATTGTGTAGATCCTTAACGGTCGTGGTCTTGTTACGCAGGGCTGCCACCTGACCTGCCATGTAAAGACCCTCCTTATGCTGTGTCCTCTCGCTGACCTTGACGAGATAGGGCTCATCCGGACGTGAACCGAAGGAGGGGTTTCGCTTAACCCCCTTCGATGCGATGCGCGACCTGCCGCGGATCAGATCCTCGAGCCTTTCGCGCACCTCCTCCGGCGGCAGGCTTTGCTTGAGGAGCCTCTTCTTCGTCTCCGCGAATGTCCTTGCGAACGGGGTCGGCAGACAGCGGACCGCATGGCCCGGTCCTGACTCAAGGACATCCGTCCCGGAACAGTGTATAGCCTTGCTCTGAAACTCCTTTACAATACCGCCTGCACGGATTATCTCCTCTGTAAAGAGGTAGGCCGTACCCATCAGCACCCCGACCCTTACGCCGATGCCTGCCAGGGGGGCCGCCATGGTGGAGACCATGGCGGCGGATACCGCATCGTGTATGCCGCCAGCGAAAAGGATATGAAATGCCTCCGGTTCGGCCTCACCCTTCACCACCTCCATGAGCCTTTCTATCATCTCCTCCCAGAGCACGAAGCTCGAACGCGGACCTATGTGCCCTCCGCATTCGCTCCCCTCGAAGA
This sequence comes from Deltaproteobacteria bacterium, assembly GCA_015492495.1. Lineage (GTDB taxonomy): Bacteria > Desulfobacterota > GWC2-55-46 > GWC2-55-46 > DRQE01 > S146-62. Next base: position 4,350 of record WGEY01000070.1, read on the forward strand.
TGAAACGCCTGGCACCGCTGTCGATGAACATATCGAGTATCGCCGGGGACTGTACATGCACATAGGTATTCGTGCCCATGGACTCCAGCTCTGCCACCTGGTTGGGACGGCCGCCCGCAACAACGGCGAAGGGCGGGGAAAAAGGCTTCAGCGCCTCTATCTGGGCCCTCAGGAGATCCTCCTCGATGAAACCCAAAAGCCCGACCCCCCACGGCCTGCCACCTACCCGTTCACGGACCTCCTTGAGCATCTCCCTGATCTCACCTGGATCGAGCACAGAAAGTGCGACGACCGGCAGGGCGCCCCCTTCGGCCACACATGCGGTGAAGGCCGCGTTGTCGCTCACACGCGCCATCGGGCCCTGAACAATCGGGTACAGCGTGCCATGGGAACGCGCAAGGGGGGATTCCGCATCAAGCGGCCTCAGAAGCCGCGCCGTGCGGATATGGTCGTCTACGGCCCTGCGTATGGCCCGAAAGACGGAGCCCACCGTCCTGAACCGTTCCGCAAACCTTGAAGCGCACGCCACGTCCTGGCCGACAAGCCACAGTGTTGAACGGCCTTCCCGCCAGCCGAGGTGCGTGCGTACGGCCTCATGCCATAAAGAGTAGACCTCAGGCTTTTTGTCATCCGTGGCCTTCCCTGCCTCCATGGATAAATCAAGGAGAGCCGACCTCACGGTAGAGCCGGGGCTTATGTAC
>WGEY01000071.1 GCA_015492495.1 Deltaproteobacteria bacterium
CGAATGGAGAAAGGCCACAAGGACCACAAATGCCATAGAAAGGAGGTTTCGGGAGGTACGTAGGAGGACAAGACCCATGGGGGTCTTCAGCGACAGAACGAGCATCGAAAGAATACTATACGCAGTCTTTACCTATGAAAACAAAAAACAAGGAACCGCTGCCCCTTTCCTTATGACACAAAATATTTGACGTTACCATCGGTTGGGGTGGGAGCGGTCTTGCGCCGCTTCGGCTGTCATGAGCAGTTACGCATTGAAGCTCCCTGCAGCTTGGTTCAGGGAATCTTCAAAAGTAGAAGGAAGCTTGTACTCGCTATTCGCTCGCTATGCACTTTCAACAGACTACAAAGAAATGCTCCGGAACGGAATCCGTAATATCCTCCTACGGCCCTTCAAGAGATCGGCCCTCAACGGAAAAGCGTACTTTTTGTTTTTATTATTAACAGGCTAGGAGATTCCGGAGGGTTATCCTGGTGAGACGAAGGTGTATTAAGGCCTTTAAGGCAATCTATCGTGTGCAAAAACAGAAGAGGTGTCATCGTTGAGATTCCCTGCGGCAGACACGGAATCATATCAGGTAAGAATCAAACGATCACACTTCGCCCGCCAGCCCCGGGAGGGCCGCACACAGGTAGACTTCCGTGATGCGTACTCAGCATCCGGCAAGGACCCCGTCAAGGAGTGTCACCATCTCGTCGACGTCTGCCTCGGTGATTATGAGCGGCGGAAGGAAGCGCAGCACGGTCTCCCCGGTGCAGTTTATGAGGAGCCCCTTCTCGAAGCACCTGTTTACGATCTCAGCCCCTGGTATTGCAAGGTCCATGCCTACGATCAGCCCTCTGCCCCTTACCTCCTTTACGAACGGATACTTACCCTTCAGACCGTTGAGCCTCTCGACGAGGTATGAGCCGACGCTGCGGCAGTTATCGAGCACGCCGTCCTCGACGGTCGTCCTGAGCGCCGCGATACCCGCCGCGGTCGCCAGAAAGTTCCCTCCGAAGGTCGAGGCGTGGGAGCCGGGGCTGAAGGCCTCTGCGACCTCGGCCGTCGCGAGCATGGCCCCGATTGCGACCCCTCCGGCGAGGGCCTTTGCAAGGGTCATTATATCGGGCTTGACATCGTAGTTCTCGTAGGCGAAGAGTGTTCCGGTCCTGCCCAGGCCGACCTGAACCTCATCGAGTATGAGAAGGATCCCCGCCTCGTCGCACAGGGCCCTGAGCTCCTTGAGGTAACCCGGCTCGGGCAGGTTCACCCCCCCTTCGCCCTGGATGGGCTCAACGAGCACGGCCGCGGTCTCGCCGCATATGGCCTCCCGCACGGCAGCCACGTCATTGAAAGGCACGTACACGAACCTTTCGAGGAGAGGTTCGAACCCCTCGCGTATCTTCTCCTGCCCGGTTGCGGCCATCGCCGCCATGGTGCGGCCGTGAAAGGACCTCTCCATGGATATTATCTGGAACCTGTTCTCCCCCCTCGAGCTGAAGTACTTTCTTGCAAGCTTTATCGCCGCCTCGTTGGCCTCGGCGCCCGAGTTGCAGAAAAAGACCCTGTCGGCGAAGGAGTTCTCGCAAAGGAGCCTTGCGAGCTCGGCCTGCGGGGCGATGTGATAGAGGTTCGACGTGTGTATGAGGGTTGCGGCCTGCTCCCTGATCGCGTCCACTACAGCCGGATGGCAGTGTCCGAGGTTGCATACCGCAAGGCCCGAGACGAAGTCCAGGTACTCCCTGCCATCCGCATCCCAGAGCCTTGCACCTCTGCCTCTGACAAAGGCGACGGGAAAGCGCCTGTAGGTCGACGCCACGTACCTTTCGGTCAGATCCATTATCTCCCTGTTGGTCAAACCCTGCTCCTTACAAGCCATAAGCCGCTCTCTGCGAGGGACGCGTACAGCGCGCCGCCACAACCCTGTCCGCCCCGGAATAATCCTTCCTTACCTCGAAACCACCGAGACCTTCCACACCTTCCAGGAGCCGCCCCACGTCTTCGGCTTGTCCGTTGCCGATCTCGACAAGAAGCAGCCCGCCGGGCCTCAGAAACCGCGGTGCATCCTCGACGATCCTTCTTATGAAGGAAAGCCCGTCCTCTCCGCCGTCAAGCGCGCTCCTGGGCTCGTAGAGGCTCACCTCGGGCTGAAGGACATCTACATCGGACGAGGCTATGTAGGGCGGGTTCGATACAATAAGGTCAAAGGAGGCATCGAGCCCGCGGCCTTCGAGTGCGTCGAAGAGGTCCCCTTCGAGGAAGACGATCCTCTCTGCGACATCGTTTGACCTCGCATTCTCCCGGGCGATATCAAGGGCGGCCGCAGATACGTCGGTTGCGAGCACACTTGCCTCAGGCAGCTCTCTTGCGATACTTACGGCCACACAGCCACAGCCGGTGCAGAGGTCGAGCACGAGGCCGCCGGTGTGGTCCCTGAGGAATCTTATCCCCTCCTCCACGAGCAGCTCGGTCTCGGGACGCGGTATGAGCACATCGGGGGTCACCCTGAACTCAAGGGACCAGAACTCCGTCGAGCCGAGTATGTACTGAAGGGGCTCATGCCTTGCCCTTCTCTCCACCCACCCGTTCAGGACCTCTATACAGGCAGCATCCAGCGGTTCGTCGAGACGCGCAAGGAGCTCCGAGGGACCTGCGCCCCCAAGGTGCGCGAGCATGAAGAGCGCCTCCCTTTCAGCCTCTTCAACGGATACCTCCTCGAGGCGTTCCTTGAGCCACAGGAAGGCGTCACCGGTCCTGCGAAACCCGTCGGCATACATCGCCGTCACCTCTTTATCTTTATGACCGTGCCGATGCCCGCGTCGGTGAAGACCTCGAGCAGTACCGCATGCTCGACGCGGCCGTCTATTATATGCGCCGATGTGACCCCCTTGGCGACCGCCTCTGCGCAGCATTTGAGCTTGGGTATCATCCCCCCCACGGCGACCTTCTTCCTTATGATGCTTCTTGTCTCGGAGAGGCTCAGAGAGGATATGAGCCTCTTGTCCTTATCGAGCACACCCTCGACGTCCGTAAGCAGGATGAGTTTTTCGGCCTTCAACGCCGTCGCTATCTTTCCTGCCGCGGTATCTGCGTTCACGTTGTAACTCTGCCCCTTTTCGTCACCGCCTACGGGCGCTATGACGGGTATGAAGTCGTTCTCTTCAAGGGTCTTTATAACGTCCGGGTTGACCTCTTTCACCTCGCCGGCAAGCCCCACGTCGGCTCCCCTTATCTTGAGCCTTCCGGCCTTTATGAGCCCCGCGTCCTTGCCGCTCAGCCCCACGGCCCTGCCGCCGTAGCTGTTTATGAGCCCCACGATCTCCTTGTTTATCTTCCCCCCCAACACCATCTCCACTACATCCATGGTCTCGGCATCGGTCACCCTTATGCCCTTTACGAACCTCGACTCCTTGCCGAGCCTTTCAAGCACGCCGGCTATCTGTGGGCCTCCCCCGTGCACTATGACCGGGTTCATTCCGACGTACTTCATGAGCACAACGTCTAGCGCAAAGCTCCTTTTGAGCTCGTCTTCGACCATGGCGCTCCCGCCGAACTTGATGACCACGGTCTTGCCGTAGAACTCCTTTATGTACGGGAGCGCCTCGAGTAGGACCTTTATCTTTTCGATATGCTTCTTCATCGTTCTCTTCCAGTCACAACGCGTCCCGGGTTACAGTATGTAGCGCGACAGGTCCTCGTCGGTGAGGATCTCTGAGAGCCTCTCCCTGACGTAGGCGCTGTCCACCACGACCTGCTTCTCCTGCATGTCCGGGGCGTCGAATGATATCTCTTCAAAGACCCGCTCCATGATCGTATGGAGCCTCCTCGCACCGATGTTTTCCATCCTGTCGTTTACGAGCGCGGCGATCGAGGCGATCTCCCTTACCGCATCGTCCTTGAAGACTATCTCGATACCCTCGGTCTCAAGAAGGGCCTTGTACTGCTTTGTGAGCGCATTCTCGGGCTCCGTAAGTATCCTTACGAAGTCCTCCTCGCCGAGCGGCTCGAGCTCCACCCTTATGGGGAAGCGGCCCTGGAACTCCGGTATGAGGTCCGATGGCTTGGCGATGTGGAAAGCGCCCGATGCTATGAACAGTATGTGATCGGTCTTGACCATGCCGTACTTGGTGTTTATGGTCGAGCCCTCCACTATGGGCAGGAGGTCCCTCTGCACCCCCTCCCTCGAAACATCCGGTCCCTGCCCGGCCTGGCGCCCGGCTATCTTGTCTATCTCGTCTATGAACACTATGCCGGACTGCTCAACCCTGTTGACCGCGTCCTTCACCACCTTGTCCATGTCAACGAGCTTCTGGGCCTCTTCCTGCGTAAGTATCTGAAAGGCCTCCGGCACCTTGACCTTCCTCCTTCTGGTCTTCTTGGGAAAGATGTTCGAGAACATGTCCTTTATGTTCATGTCCATCTCTTCGACGCCGGCAGAGGAGAATATCTCGATGACCGGCATCTTCTGCTCGGTCTGTTCGACCTCTATGACCCTGTCGTCGAGCTTGCCATCGCGAAGAAGCGCCCTGAGTTTTTCCCTGGTCGCCTTCTGCAGCTCCCGTTCCTTCTCCAGCCTTTCCGCATCCACCGCGTGAAGCCCCGGGGCCGTGGCCGGAGGCAGGAGATAATCAAGAAGCCTTTCCTCGGCCGCATCCCTCGCCCTGAGCTCGACCCTCTTCATCTCCTCGTCCTTGACCATCTTTACCGAAAGCTCGGTGAGATCCCTTATTATGCTCTCCACGTCACGTCCCACATAGCCGACCTCGGTGAACTTGCTCGCCTCCACCTTGAGAAAAGGCGCCTGGGCCAGACGCGCCAGCCTGCGGGATATCTCGGTCTTGCCCACCCCGGTGGGCCCTATCATTATGATG
>WGEY01000072.1 GCA_015492495.1 Deltaproteobacteria bacterium
AAGAGACAGCCCGCGGAGCGTGCGGCCTTGCGGTGCGGGGAAAATGCATCGAGCCTTACGGTTAGGCTGGCCTTCGATGTGACGCTTCCTGTAGGGAGGAAAGCTTATGATCCGTGCCGCGGGCGAGGCCGGCCTGGTTTCTGCTTGGATACGGTATTAAGCGAAGGGGCGCGGAAAGGCGGGACACTTGCACCATCGGCGGGAGCAGATATCTCGGTCGACATCGAGGGCCCGCCTGCGGAAGATACAGCTCGATTGAGCATTTCTTCTCCCTTTACAGGGAAAGGACAAGTTGTTAAAATCCCGGTATGGAGAAGTATGGAGAAAAGGAGGTAAGAGAGGCCGGGCTCGAGGCGTGGGAAAACCCGTACCCCGACAGGGACTATACCATAGACATAAGCTACCCGGAGTTCACCTGCCTGTGTCCGCGCTCCGGGTACCCGGACTTCGCAACGATCAAGGTCGTCTACGTACCTGACCGCAAGGTGGTGGAACTCAGGTCCTTCAAGCTCTACCTGAACTCCTACCGGAACAGGTCAATATCACACGAGGCCGCAACCAACGCCATATTCGATGACCTCAAGTCCCTCCTGGCCCCGCGCAAGCTGGAGGTGACCGGGGACTTCAATGTACGGGGCAATGTGAAAACGGTTGTAAGGGTAAGTATGTGATCACAGGGACGTATCGGACCGTCCGGCGGCCTCACCGTGAGCACCGAGGGGCAGTATCAACTCGAACGTAGCCCCCTTGCCCGCTTCGCTCTCGACCCGTATGTAGCCGCCGAGGAACTCCGCATACATCCTCGCAATCGCCAGGCCGATGCCGATCCCCTCGGCTCCTGCCACCATCCCGCGGTCACCGCCCGTCTCGAAGGGATCGAATATCCTCTCCTTGTCTTCCTCCATTATCCCCGGCCCGGTATCCGACACTCTGATGCGCAGGACCTGCCTGCCGTTTTCTTTCGGCGACCCCGCCTCCATTGACACGGTGCCGCCGGCGGGCGTGAACTTGACCGCGTTGTCCAGAAGACTCGTGAGAATCTGTTTGAGCATGTCCCGGTCCAGTCTTATGCGACCGCCCGCCACTGTGTTGTACACCTGCATGTCGAGCCGCTTCTCACTGATGCCGGGCTTCAGCGGACCGAGGACCTCAGTAAAGAGCTCCTCTAGGTCGAACTCCTCCACGTCGACCATGCCGGGAGTCCCCCTGGAGACCTCGAGCACGTAGTCTATGAGCTTGAGCAATTCCCTGCCGCTTTTGCAGATGTTGTCCACATACTCCCGGCAGCTCTGCGTCATCTCGTCGCAGCTGTTAAGTTTCATGAGCTCTGTGAAGCCGAGGATGTGGTTCAACGGTGTTTTCAGCTCGTGGCTCACGCTGGCGAGAAAGACAGCCTTGCACCTGTTGGATGCCACGAGCTCCTGGTTCATTCCGTCCATCACTCTGAGCAGGGACGCCAGCCTTTCGGTCCTCTCGCGCAGATTCCGGTTCAGGACCCTCAACGCCTCCGTGCGTTCTCTCACCCTGACCTCGAGCTCCTCCTTAGACCTGCGGATCTCCTCCTCCGCCATCTTCCTGCTCACACCGGCACCGGCTATGTACCAGAATGAGACCCCGAGGAAGAAGACGAGCGCAGTGGCCGGAAAAAGGTAGTCAATCATGACACGCATACCCACACCGGACGGCCCGGCCGGGACGACCGATACCAGCTTCCAGCCCATTTGCTTACCTGCCGCAGCATCCACCGGTAGGGCCTTCTCAGCCCCCGTCGAGTCCCTTGCCGGAAAGACCGTTGTGAAGGTAAAAAGCCTTCCGCCGTCAAGGAACTGGCCTGCCTCCGATGACGAGACGGTCTTCCACGCCGACGGAAAGTCCCTCGCAAAGGTGCGCTCCCTTCTGTCATCGTACATGAAGCCCCATTCGTCCTCGGGCCGGATACCGCGCAGATAGTAGCCTTCTTCATTGAGCAGAAGCGTACGCCCCGGGCCCATGGATGAGGCGGCGTCTAACCTCGACAGCAGTTCCTTGCCCAGGTAGTTCAGCACCACCATCCCCTGCACACGACCCCGCCCGTCGAAGACCGGCGAGGCAAAGCGTATCACTGGCTTGAGCGGCACCTCTATCACGCCGTTTTCCACGTTGAGGTCGAACTGGGAGACGAATACCTCGCCCCGGCCGAGACGGATCGTCTCCTGAAAATAGTAGCGCCCTGACTTGTCCTGAAGCTTCCCGGCTGGAACCACGGTTGCTCCATCCCCGCCGCGGTCGACCCTGACGACCTCCATGCCCCCTGCATCGATAAGACGTATCTGGTCGTACACACCCTTCGCATCGCTGAAGACACGGAACTCCCTGGCCAGCCGGCCGCAATCCAGCGCCGACCGCTCCATTAAGCAATCACCGAGCTCGTTCTGTCCGGAGAGGAACGCGAGGTCGGATACGGCCGAGCGAAGCTCTGCAGCGACGATACCCCTGAGAAAATGGATGTTGTGAAGCGTCTCGGTCTCAACGAGCGCCTTCCTGCCGCCGTAGTCCACCACAAACAGCAGCACGGTTATGCCCGCAACGACCAACGCCGCCGGAAGGAATGTAACCAGAAACCTCTTTAAGACCGCCTGTCTCTCGATGTGTGTCATACCCGTGCAGGCCGTATAGCACGCATGCCTCGCCTACCCTCGGCCCCATGTACCCTGGCCGGTCATATATTACGGCATGAAGCCGAAGCCGCGTTTCAAAAGGCGGCGTACACCGCCGTAAGACACCGCCCATATTAATCCGGCGATTGAAGTTGAAGATGTCACCCTGTTCAACCCCTGCGGCACTTCCCCCGGAAACATGGAAAGGAGCTTGGCCTTGAGAACCTCTCCTTGGATCACGAAGGCTGCGCGGGATGCCTCGTCCAAGCGCATCTCCGTGCCGCTACTTCTTTCTGTTCTCGACGCATATGTTATTGAAGGCGCACCATGAACAGTTGAGGTAGTCGGGTCTGGCGGCAAAGTCCCTCCTTCTTATACCCTCGGCAACCTCCCCGACCGTCCTGACCGTTTTGTCCATAACCTTTTCATCGAATGCCGCGGAGCCCACCACCCCCGAGTCAACGAAGTGCAGCTCACAGCCAGCCGGGAGCTCGCCAAAGCTTTTCCAGTAGGAAAATGCGTAGAGCTTGAGCTGCAGCGACTCCCTGGCCTTCCTCTCGGCCTTCTTCTCATCCCTTACGTCCGAGGTCTTGAAGTCTATTATGTACGGGCCGTCATCCCTCTCCTCTATGAGGTCCCATCTGCCCCTCACCACGAAGCCGCCGAAGTCCACGTTGAAGTCCCTCTCGACGGCGGCCGGGTTTATGCCACCGGTCCTGTCCCTCTCGACAAACCGCTTGAGCGCCTCCACCCCGTCTTCCCACCTCTTTCTTTCGTGCTCCTTGGAGATGAACCCCTCGCTCCTCCACGACGCTTTAAAGACGCGGAGGATCTCCTCCTCTGTGGCGGAGGTGCCATCAAGCTTCCTCCTGAAGTAGAACGACAGGGCATCGTGCACGGCCTTGCCGTACATTATCGTATGGTGCGGAAGGAGCGGAATCTTCAGGACATGCACATACCTGTACTTGAGCGGACAGGTACGGTAGTCGTCGATCTGGTAGTAACTGAGGTGCAGTACCGTATCGTCCGGCTCTACGGCCCGCACGGGTCCCGGTGCGGGTGTCCTGAGTGGAGCGAATCCTTTGAGCGCCTCGCCAGGGTCCGTCCTTCTGGGCGCCGCCTGAGGCACGTCCAGGGCCTCCAGCACGAACTGGCTCACCTTCTTGCCTCTCACCCCGCCGTAGTCCGTTGCGCTCGTCAGATAAAGCTCTTCCATGGCCCTCGTCATACCCACGTAAAAGAGCCTCCTCTCCTCCTCGAGGTGGAAGTCCCCCGACGGCAGTATGTCCTTCACAAGCTCTGCGGGCACCTCTATGAGGTCCTTTCTGGCCCTCCTCGGGAACCTGTCCGAGACGAGCCCCACCATGAAGACCACCGGGAACTCGAGCCCCTTTGATTTGTGTACGGTGAGCACCTGCACGCAGTCCGCGTCCATCTCCGGACCGGCGGTGGGAGGATCGTCCCCCGCCTCCATCAAGAGGTTGAGGTGCTCCGAGACGGCCTGGACCTTGTCCAGGGAAAGGGTATGCCCGATGTGCGTTACGAGATCAAAGAACCTTGCTATGTTGCGGACCTTCTGTTCCGCATCCTCGCTCTCTTCGCTCGAAAGCATGGCGAGGTAGCCCGTCTCGGTGATGAATGAATACAGAAGGCGTCCAACCGACTCTGTAAGTGCCATTTCGCTGTAGCGCAGTACATCTTCCACCAGCCTCTTGATCCCCTCCACGCCGTCTTCGGTGAGCTCCATCCCGGCATACTCACCGCGCGAAACATCCTTGAGGACATTCAGAAGCGACCTGTGCGTCCTCCTTGAAAGGTTGTGGCACGGCACAAGATCCTCGGCCTTTATGCCGTACACCGGGGAGCTTGCGAGGTGAAAGAGGCTCAGGTTGTCCGTATGGTCCGTGATGATCCTCAGAAGCGCTATGAGAAACCTCACCTCATCCCTTGAATAGAGCCCGCTCGAACCGGAGAAACGGTACCTTATTGACCTGTAGTTAAGCGCCCTGAGAAACGGCTCGGCGTCGCTGTTGGCCCTGACGAGTATGGCGAAGTCCCCGTAGCTGCGCCTCCCACTGACAACCGCCTCCTCTATCATCCCGGCCACACCCTCTGCCTCCTGTGTAATGGTGTCGAAGTGCAGGTGCCTCACCCCGGTCCGCGCATCCGTAACAGTACGCGTGGAGACGAGCTTCTTGTCTATGGAGTTCTTGACCTCGAGACGGTCGGGGTTGTTGTTTACGATGAGCCTGTAGGAGGAGTCGAGTATGGGCTGGACAGAACGGTAGTTCCTTGTGAGGGTGACCTTTTTCGCGTCAGGGTAGAAGTCCATGAAGTTGAGGACGTTGCTGATGGCCGCTCCACGGAACTTGTATATGCTCTGATCGTCGTCGGCAACGACCGTTATGTCGGCGCCCCCGTCCGCAAGGAGCTTCAGGAGCTCGAACTGCGCGTAGTTCGTATCCTGGAACTCGTCCGCCAACACGTGCGTGAACCTTTCCCTGTAGCGCTTCAGTATGTTCGGCCTGGTGCGAAAAAGCCTTAAGACGAGCGAGACCTGGTCGCCGAAGTCGATGTAGCCGTTCGCAGCCATGAGCTCCTGGTACTTCTTGTAGCTCAGGGCAAGCTCCCTCTGCTCCGCGATATAGTCGCTTGTGTACCGGCCGGCAGCCCCTCCCTGTTCGAGCCTCGCACAAAAGTCCAGGTACTCCTCGGGCGAGATGTCCTCGTCCTTGAGCCTTGCTATGAACCGCACCAGCGCCGAAAGGTACTTGGTGGGGTTCCCCGAGGGCCTGTAGTAATCTAGCGGCAGCTCAAAGAGGTGCTCCTTCAGGAATATGACGCACTCGGCAGTGCTCAGGACCTTGAAGTCCGGGACAAGCCCTATGGCAAGGGCATTGTCCCTGAGAACCCTGTCCCCGAAGGAGTGGAAGGTGGATATCCACACGGTCGAGTATCCATACGGTACAAGCCTGTCCACCCGCTCCTCCATCTCGGCGGCCGCCCTGTCCGTAAAGGTGAGGGCCAGTATTTCAGAGGGGTTCACACCACGCTCTATGAGACGCGCGATCCTGCTTGTTATTACACGGGTCTTTCCCGTACCTGCCCCGGCTATGATAAGAAGCGGCCCGCCCGTATGGTTCACGGCCTCGAGCTGCTCTTCGTTGAGCCCTGAATCTATATCCGCCTTCGCGCTGATCTCCAGTGTCGCCATATCAAAGCACCTCAGGTAGTCCGACCGGGCCGAGAGCAGCCTCCCTCACCCGTCCGTGGGTGATGCGCCTTATCATGTTGTTGCCGGAGTCGGCCACGTATATGGTGCCGAACCTGTCCACGGCTATACCCGTGGGGAAGTTGAAGCCCGAGCGCAGCCCGTGCCCGTCGGCCGAACCGGGGGTGAGGCTGCCGGCCACGGTGCTCACAGTGCCCGTAGGGGTGATGCGCCTGATCTTGTTGTTGCCGGAATCACACACATAGAGGTTACCCTGAGGATCGACGGCTATACCGGTCGGCCAGTTGAACAGCGCCTCACTGCCCGGGCCGTCCCTGTAACCCCTTGCAAGGCCGCCGGCGAGCGTCTTTACGGTGCCGTCGGGTCCGATCATCCTTATGAGGTTGTTTCCTGAATCAGCCACATACACGATCCCGTCTTCAGCGACCGCCACTGATATGGGCTCGCGAAGGAGCGATGCCGTACTCCTTCCGTCGGCATACCCCGGATGTCCGTTTCCGGCTATCGTTACGACAAGCCCGTCTGGGGTCACCTTTCTCACGGTGTGCGTCCTCCTGTCTGCGACGTACAGGACCCCATCTTTGTCCACGGCTATACCCGTAGGGTAGCCGAACATGGCCTCCCCGGCCGGCCCGTCCCTGTAGCCGCTTATACCGCTTCCTGCCACTGTGCTCACCACGCCGTCCGGGCTGATCCTGCGGATCCTGTAATTGTCGGCGTCGGCCACGAAGATGTTCCCGGATGCGTCCATGGCGATGTTGTCCGGACCGTGCAGGAGCGCCCCCGTGCCCCTTCCGTCCGAGAAGCCCGGCACAACGGAGCCCGCAAAGGTCGAAACAGAGCCCGAACCATCTATCCTGCGTATCATGTTGTTCGCAAAGTCCGCCACAAAGATGGTGCCGTCGCGTGAGACCGCGACACCGGTCGGCCAGTTGAAACGCGCCCGTCGAGCCGGTCCGTCCAGATACCCCTTCGTGCCGTCCCCTGCAATGGTTGCGACATAAAAGGCTGAACCCACCACCCCCCTGCCGAGCGGCAGTCCGTAGCAGACGCCGGCCCACACAAGGGCTGCCAAAAGAGACGCAACCCTCAGAAGGCCGTATCGCCTCGCCGTACCCTCCCTGCTGGAAAGCCCTTTAGCCCTGCTCTTCAAGGCTGAACCTCCGAACAAGATGTCACCTCCGCCGCAGGACGTCCGGCAAAGAAACGCGCCACTTCGCCTTTGAAGCTCTCCGAAGCGGACTTCGGGTAATACCTGCCTGTGCGTATCCGCACGCAGACAGGCGCTCGCAATGCATATTCATGGCTGCGGATGTCTGATCGGGAGCCCCACGATATCAGGACATTACCTATACGCCGGAACAGGCGGCCTGCATGTTCACGGGTATCGAGAACTCGAATACGGAACCCTTTCCCTCTTCGCTGTCGAACCATATCCTGCCGCCGTGAAACTCCACGAACCTTTTTACGAGCGCAAGCCCCATGCCCATCCCGCCGAAGCGCCTCGTTGTTCCCTTGTCACCCTGCTCGAAGAGCTCGAACACAGAACCTCTCAACTCGGGCCTTATCCCCACGCCCGTATCCCTGACCCGAACCCTCAGCTCCTCGCCGCGGTCGGCCTTCTCCTGCCACACCCTGAGCTCGACGCTTCCTCCTTCTGGTGTATATTTTACAGCATTATCCAGGAGGTTTACAAGCATCTGCCTGAACATCTCCCTGTCGGCACGTACGGTACCCACCCCTTCGTCGACCTCAAAGATGAAACTCAGCCGCTTCTCCTCTGCCTCGGCCCTCACGGCCCTTGCCACGCTGTTTACGGCATCGCGCACGTCAAGCTCCTTCAGGTCGACGACGATACCGCCCGTTGCGACCCTGCTGACCCTGAGCATGTCATCGATGAGTCGGAGAAGGGTCTCGCCGCTTCTGTGGATGTTGTCGACATACCTTCTGTTGTCCTCCGAGAACTCACTGCCGGCCTTGAGCATCAATAGATCGGAAAAGCCGAGGATATGGGTAAGCGGTGTTTTCAGCTCATGGCTGATATTGGCCAGAAAGTCTGCCTTGTACCTGCTCGTCGCAATGAGCTCCTGGTTCATCTTGTCAACGACCTTGAGCATGGAGACGAGCTTAGCCTCCCTCTCCCTGAGGGCCGCGGCCATCCTGTTGAAGGCCCCGGCAAGGTCCTGGAGCTCGTCGCCGGTCCTTATGAAGACCCGATATGAGAAGTCACCGTTGGATATCCTCTCGGCGCCCTTGTACAGCTCGGTAAGGGGCCTCGATACATAATACCTCAAATAGAGGAAGACCATAAAGAGTAAAAACACCCCTACCGGGGGAAAGGCGTACAGTATTATCCTCGTCCCCCCTGCGCTCGCACTTGCCTCGTCCATGAGCCTCTTTCGCTGCGCGCTTACGCTCAGGTTGAACTCCTCCACCTCGGCCATAAGCTCCTCCCCCAGCGCCGCAGCCTCTGAGGCGAGCCTTGCGGCCTCCCTGCTGCCTGCTGGCTCGTCGGCGGCCAGGAGTGCAGATGCCGCAGCCTCGAGTCTGCGGACCCCGTCCGCGACCGACCGACCGAACGCTTCGACCTCACCGTCGACACCCCCTTCGCTTAACCTTGCCGTCTCGGATATCCCGGAGAGGAGCACCTCGACCTCCTCCCTCTTGGCGGTATCGCCAGCCAACAGGTAATCCCCCATGGCCTTGATGAGCCTCTGGATGCGGAGGTTCAGATCCGCGCTCCTGTCAACGAGTCGCGTCAGATCGCCAATCTCCTGCAAGGTGCTTATGAGCCCCTCTACCGTAAAAAGGGACCAGACCAGGAGGGTCATGGCGAAGAGAGTGCCGGCCACGAATGTACCCAAAAGCTTCTTGTTAATGCTTACCCTCATACAACCTCACCATGGACAGGCTTCATCACCACGGACACGGAAAGCGGAAGATGGTCTCATCCACCGAGTCGGCCGTCACGGTGCGAACCGGGCGTGACAGACAAAGGTGTGCAGCCAGAGGAATGCGTCGGCGGAAGCTCAAAAGACGGTCAAAGAGATGAGAGTGTCATGCTGCCGGTGGGGGGTACGGTACGGTGTCGTGTCGCCGTGACGGCGGATCAGGGGCATGCGCAGGCCTGGTCCGCACCGACTGTCCCAGGGCCAGAGAACGAACGCAGTGTCTCGCCGAGGCAACGCAGCAGAAGCTCGTTGTCTTTCCTTCCCCTGAGGGCCACCCTGAAAAAGCCTTCACCAAGCCCCCTCACACCGCCCAGGTCCCTTACAAGTACTCCCCTTTCAAGCAACGCATGCGAAAGCCCAGCAACTCTTACGTCATCTGATAGAAGCTTCAAGAGAAAGAAGTTTGCACCACCCGGAAAGACCTTGAGCATATCTAACTCCCCGAGCCGCCCGGACATGTAGGCCCTCTCTTCGGCAAACCACCTCCGGGTCGCTTCGATGTAATCCGTGTCATTGAGTGAAGCCGTACCGGCCGCGGCCGAAAGCGTGTTTACGGACCAGGCGGGCCTCAGCCTCCTGAACGCCTCTATCGTGTCCTTTTTCGATATCATGTAACCGAGCCTGAGGCCGGCCATTGCAAAGAACTTGGTCATCGACCTGAGGACTACGACACCTTCACCGGCCGCAGCCTCCGTCTTCACGGACGCATCTTCCTTAAAATCGCAGAAGGCCTCATCAACGATCAGCACCGTAGAGCGCTTCCTGCACTCCTTGATGAGCCGGACCAGCCCTCCCCTTTCAAGCACCACCCCGCTGTGACACATGGGGTTCGAGACATACAGAAGGTCGTATCCATTGCCGAGCCTCTCAAGCAGTGAATCCATGTCCGGAACAAAGGAATCCTCCTCCTTTGCGAGGAAGTGATCCACCCGGCAACCAAAGGCCGCCGAGGTCTTTTCGTACTCGCTGAAGGCCGGTCCCACGATGAGCACGCTTTTCGGCCTGAACACCTGGGGGATCAGGTATATGAACTCCGTCGAACCGTTGCCTGCAAGGATATTGGCCTCAGGGAGCCCGTGGTAGCCTGCGAGCGCTCCTGTAAGCTCCTTTACCCCTGGATCGGGGTAGGCGCAGGCAAACCCTAGAGACGCCTTCACCGCGGCCTCTGCCGCTGGCGAGAGCCCGAGCGGGTTTATACTGGCGCTGAAGTCTACGATCCTTTCGGGCGGCACACCGGCCCTGAATGAGGCCGACCAGATATCTCCGCCGTGGACATCCTTCATGACTGACGAACCTCCTCGATCACCAAGCCGTCCGCAGCCTCCCTGAGATGACCCATCCTGACCGCCGGGTCGTGACAGAAGACGAGGAGCCATCCGTGCTCGAGGGCGCATCCAATAAGCTCCTTCTTGTAATTGAGGCTTTCGAGCGGAAAGAGGTCGTAGCCAGGGATGTAGGCCGGCTTCAGGTGCGCAGCCGTCGGGATTATGTCACCGAGCCAGACTGCCCTCTTGCCGCAGGATTCCATGAGGATTGACTGGTAACCAGGCGTGTGTCCCCCGACCACCTCGACCCTCACCCCGTCCTCCACCTCTGTGTCGCCGTCTATGATATCGATTGCCCCGGCATCCAGGAGAGGGATGAAGTCATCGCTCCTGTAGCTCGCCCTCGTCCTCTCGTTCGGATAAAGCGCGGCCTCAAGCTCTCTCCTCTGCACGACATAGCGCGCATTCGGAAAGGCAGGGGCCATGCCGTCCGGCGTGATGACGGTGTTACCGCCTGCGTGGTCGAAGTGCAGGTGCGAATTGATTACTATGTCTATATCCTCCGGTTCAACGCCGGCCGAACGGAGCGAGTCGAGGAGGGGCGTGGTCCTCTCGACGGCGTAGATCGAGTTGAATCTGGCATCCCCCTTGTCCCCGATGCCTGTGTCAATGAGTATCCTCTTGTCACCGGTCATTACCAGGAGGGAGCCGAGGCCGAGAGCTATCCTGTTTCTTTCGTCCGGCGGTATCGACTTCTCCCACAGGACCTTCGGTACCACCCCGAACATCGCGCCCCCGTCGAGACGGAAAAGACCGTCGGTGAGCGGGAAAAGTTCCATATCCCCGAACCTCACCCGCTTCCCGGTATCTTTTTCCGTCGCCGCGCCCATCTTCATTCCCCTCCTACGAGCGTGGCCCTTGCATCAACGGCCACAACCCCGTCCGGGTACGCGACGAGCGGGTTTATCTCGAGCTCCTTGAGCCGATCCAGCTCGCACATGATAATAGAAAGCTTCGTTATGACATCCGCCACGGTCTCCACGTCACACGGCTGAGCCCCCCTGAAGCCGGTAAGGAGCGGGTATCCCCTGCATTCGCGCATCATCTCCAGCGCCTCCTCCCTGTCTACCGGGGCCAGTCTGAAGCTGACATCCTTGAAGAGCTCCACCGCAGTCCCGCCCGAGCCGAACATCACCGCCGGACCGAACTGCTCGTCCCTCAACGCACCCACTATGACCTCGACGCCGCGTGGAACCATCTCCTCGACGAGAAACCCCTCTATGTCAGCGGACGGCGCCCGTTCCTTCAAGCGGGAGCGCATCTCGTTCCATGCATCCTCGAGTTCCGCTCCGTCCCCGAGGTCTACGGCCACCCCACCGGCCTCGCTCTTGTGGAGTATGTCCCTGGATACGACCTTGAGAACCACCGGATAGCCCATCGCCGCCGCGGCCTTCCGCGCCCCTTCGAGGTCCTTTACCACGCTTGAGCGGGGCACCGTTATCGCGTACTCGCTCAATATCTCCATCACCTCGGGCTCTATGAGCGCGCCCCTTTTCTCTTTCAGCAACTCCTGAATCCGGTTATCCATTTACCTCTGAACCCCTCTCGCCAGCAATATGGACGCGGCGCGCACCGCGCTTTCCGGGGTCGAAAATACGGCAAGCCCGGCCTCCTCGAACAACGCCCTTCTCTTCCTCGTGTACTCGCCCCCCGGCGAGCAGACAATGACCGGTTTTCCTGAAGAACGGGCGGCCCCTGCAAGCCGCTCCGGCAGCCTGTCGGTAAGGTGCGGCGGCCCCCACAGGGCGGCCACTATGGCCAGGTCGTAGTCGTCTCCATCCAGGGCCACGGAGAGCGCCTTCTCAAACCACTCGTCCGTGACGCTCCCGGTGAGGTCCAGCGGGTTATTGACCGTAAAGTAGCCGGGAAAGACAGGTCTCAACACCTCCTTCTTCTCCTCTGGCAACGGCACAACGACAAGCCCTACCTCCGAACAGGCATCGGCGATACCCACGCCCATGCCCCCTCCGTCGGTCACAATCATGACCCTCCTGCCGTCCACCGGATCGTTCGCAGCAAGGGCCCTGCAGCCGTCGATGATATCCTCGTACCCCGAAAGCTCGATTATCGAGGCCTTCTTGAAGGCGGCCCTGTAGAGCTCGTACCTTCCGGCTATAGCGCCGGTATGCGAGGAGGCTGCCCTCTTTCCCGCACCATGCCTTCCCACCTTCAATGCCATGAGCGTCTTTTTCTCGGAGCACCTCTTGGCCGCCTCGACGAACCTACGCCCGTCGTTTATCCCCTCTATGTAAAGGACCACGGCGCGCGTGGCATCGTCGTCTGCGAGGAACTCGAGGCAGTCCGCCTCGCTTACGTCTATCTTGTTGCCGTAGCTTACGACCCTCGAGACCCCTATGGATTCCACGGCGAGTTCGTCCATAGCCGTAAGGGCGAAGGAGCCGCTCTGCGAGAGTACGGCTATGGAGCCCTTAGGCGGCCTCCTCACCCTGTCTTCAGGTACAAAGAGCGTATCGACGCTCGACACGGTATCGTATATCCCCATGCAGTTGGGGCCGATGACCCTCACGCCGCCTTCCTTGGCGGCCCTTTTGAGCTCCTCCTCCGCCGCCCGTCCCTCTCTGCCTGTCTCCGAAAACCCGCCGCTTATGACTATGGCACCCCTTACCCTGCCCGAGGCCTCCTTCATGAGCCTTACCGCCGCGGAGGCCGGAACCGCGAAGACCGCCAGGTCGACGCACTCCCCTATGGAGCCTATGTCCGGATAGCAGCGCCTGCCCATCACCTCGCTGTACTTTGGGTTTACCGGATACACCTCTCCTGCGAAACCCGAGCGATCGAGGCTCTCCATGATGATACGGGAGAGCTTGCCCGGTACGGCCGACGCCCCCACGACCGCAATGGAGCGTGGATTAAAAAAGGGATCGAGGCTACTTTCCATCAATCACCGCGCAATGAGATACTGGAACGAACATGGTACAACCGGTCAGTCGAGCTTGAAGGCGGCCTTGATGACCACCTGGTACTCGGCTACCTCGCCGTCAACGATCTTTCCACGCTGGTCCGTGACCTCGAACCAGGAAAGGCCGTGCAGCGTCCTGGAGGCCTTTGCTACCGCATTCTTTATGGCGTCCTCGTAACTGTCGTTCGATATGCCGACGAGCTCGATCTTCTTGTAAGTCCTCTCCATCATAAACCTCCTTGGGTGTTTTTTTGCAGACGGTACGTATCGTTTATAACTTCAAGGCCGTAAGATATACGACGAGCACCCCCAGCACGAGCACGGCCATATTGAGAACAGAGCTCCTCGCATGGACCTTCTTGAAGGTCCTCCTGAGCTTTTCCTTCTCGAGCGGGTCTTCGGTCTCTTTCATCCGGCCCTTGATCCTTCTTGCATCCTTGCCCACGACCAGGCCCGAATAAAAGCTCAAGATCGTCATGGCAACGAGAAGAATGAAGCGGGCGAACGCGAACTCCTTCGCAGCAACGGATATGATCACGAGCGTGACCACGGATACGATCCCTGTGATATAGCTTATCATCCAGTACTTCGGAAAGATATCCCCCACCACTTCGCCTGCATCCTCCCTCGGGAGGACCTTGAATATGCTGGGGGCCGCGAAGAAACTGAAGAAAACGATCATGCCCAGCCATACGACCAGCGCCGCAAGGTGGCAGAATTTGACAAAGGCGAGCATCCCTTACCTCCGAGTAAAAACCGCCGAAACGGGCAGGAGCCGTTACCGCGCGCGGTCCGGGGTGACGAAAGGCTTCGCTTCATAACCGGGCCGAAGGCCGAAAGAGCCTGAGAACACACCCCTTGCCTGCCGCAGACCGGCTTCACGGCAACGGCGATATGTGCGGCACGGGGCTCCACATTCTTGTGTCTAACAGAGGCCTATCCCGGTGATCCGAGGCCGCGGGAGATGCGGCTGGAACGGCGATGGAACCCTGCGCGGCGACATAGAGGCTGCCGATCCGCCTGTATACGGGATCAATTCGTTCGCAACGACGATCCTTTAAAATGCACAGCGAGCACATATAATACAAACTTCAACAAATCAGATTTTTATATATTATAGCACCTGTACCCAATTTACAACACAATGCTGGACGCCGCCGCACACAAGACCGACAGGTGTTTGCAATCACCGCTTGTCCGCCTGAGACCGGTGGCCGAGGTCAAGCAAGGATCACCGCAGCCGCCAGCCCCTGGACAAGCAGCGAGATAAAGAGCATGAAAACGGTTGTAAGCCGCATGATCCTCAGGGTTGAATCCACATCCGCACAGCCCGCCTCGCTGCGGCCTTCTCCTATGTAGGGCTTTTCATGCAGGATGCCTCCGTAGCTCATGGGGCCTACAAGCCTCAAGCCGAGCGCCCCGGCAAGGGCGGCCTGCGGCAGGCCGGCGTTGGGGCTCGGATGTTTCCTGCCGTCCCTTTTCACGGTCCTCCAGGCACCCCTCCAGTCAAGCCCCAAAAAAAAGGCGGCAAGGATCATCAGCAGGGCCGTAATGCGTGCCGGCAGAAAGTTCGCCGCATCGTCGAGCCTTGCGGGGAACCAGCCCATGTTCAGGTAGCGGTCGTTCCTGTAGCCCACCATGGAGTCCAGGGTATTTACGGCCTTGTAGGCGAGCGCGAGCACAGGCCCTCCCAAGGAGAGATAGAAAAGCGGCGCCACAATGCCGTCCGAGGTATTCTCGGAAACGCTCTCGACCGTGGCCCTCGCTATCGCGCTCTTGTCGAGCGTTTCCGTGTCCCTTCCCACTATGCGCGAAAGCAGGCACCTGGCCCTCCTTACATCCCCGCCTTCGAGGCTGCGCCTGATATTGCGCGCCTCGACCTCGAGCGATCTTATGGAGACGGTCGTCCAGACGAGGTACACCGCCACGATGAGAAACAGAACGGATGAAGGGATGTGCGCAAGGTAAAGCACGACGGACGAGGATACGGCTGTGACACCTACGCAGGCCACGGTCATGAATATACCGCCCAGCCTCTCGCCGAGGGGCGTGGACACACACCTTCGCAGGGCCCGCTCCACAAGGGCGATGAGCCTGCCCATCCACCTCACGGGATGGGGCATCCACTCTGGATCGCCCAGGAGGATATCCAGAACGTACGCACAGGCGGTTACGAGGGGAAAGAAAAAGACCGAAGCGGTGTTGTCGATCATCATCTCCGGGACCAGGCGGTCATATTCCTGCGTGCAATCCTATCATACCGAAGAGCCTTTCCATATCCACGCTCTCCTCGACCGCTCTTGCAAGGGTCGAGATCGCACGTTCCTTCGACTCACTGAAGGATACCGGACGGCCCGGTGGAAGTCCTTTTTTTCTCCTCAACCCATTCAGGAGGGCAGCCCTGAAGCCGTCGTTGTCGAAGATTCCGTGTATGTAGGTGCCCCATACGGGCGCGCCCTCAGAGACCGCGCCGTCGTATTCGCTGACGGTCCTCCGGCCCCTGCGGGTTATCGTTGCAAAGGGCCTTGCGGTACCGCGTGTTTTGCCCATGTGGATCTCGTAGCCGTCCACTTCGTGCACGCCGGCTGGGCCCATGGTCCGCCCCCGTACCCTGAAGGTCTTCTTGTCCTTCTCAAGCACGGTCTCTACGTCCAGGAGGGCGAACCCCCTGACCTCACCCAGCGGCGACTCGACGCCGAAGGGATCCTGTATACGGCGCCCAAGCATCTGAAACCCCCCGCATATGCCCGAAACCATGCCGCCTCCATCGACGAAACGCCTGAGCCCGGGCTCAAACCCCTTCTCTCTCAGCCACAGGAGGTCCTCGATCGTGTTCTTCGTCCCAGGAAGAACCACCATGTCGGCGCCCTCGAGGGCCGCCGGAGTTTCCACGTACTCGACC
>WGEY01000073.1 GCA_015492495.1 Deltaproteobacteria bacterium
CAGATGCACAAGGCGCGGATACAGAGGATAGCCGACAGGATAGCCGGCTACTTCGTCCCCTTCATACTCGCGACCGCCGCCTTTACATACCTCTACTGGTCCGTTCATTACCCCTCCCATGCGGTCATATACGCCGTCGCGGTCCTCATAATAACGTGCCCCTGCGCACTCGCGCTCGCAACACCGGCCGCCGTACTCGTCGGATGCGGGGCCGCCGCAAGGGAGGGCATCCTCATCAAGAACGGCGAGGTGCTGGAGAAGGCATACAGGGCCGGGCACGTGGTGTTCGACAAGACGGGTACGCTCACCGAGGGCAGGATGAGCGTTACGGATATCGTACCGTCGAGGAGGGGGGATCTTGCCCGGGCGGAAGAGGGGCTGTTGAAGGCCGCCGCATCCGTGGAACAGTTCTCCGAACACCCGATCGGCAGGGCCGTCACGGATGCGGCGGCTGCCAGATCCGTGGGTGTGTACAGGAAGGTCGAAGGCTTCAGGGCTTACCCGGGTAGGGGCGTGGAAGGGGTCGTGGGTACGGACGGCTCAGGTACCGGCCGGCTCCTCGTGCTCGTAGGCTCGAGGGGGTTCATGGCCGAACGCTCCGTAGAGGTAGGAAAGGAACTCGTGGACGAGGAGGAGAGGCTCAACGCCGAGGGAAAGACCGTCATCTACGTCGCATCTTCATCCCCGTCCGATGGAGCCTGCCCGCGGGTGGAGGGCCTTGTGGCGGTATCGGACCCGCCGAGGCCGCAGTCGAGGGCCGCGGTGGAGGAGCTCAAGCGCATGGGCTTCAGGGTGACGATGCTTTCCGGCGACAACAGGGCGACGGCCGAGGCCGTGGCCAGAACGATCGGCATCGACGGGGTCATCGCCGGGGTCCTTCCCGATGCAAAGGAGGGTGTTATAAGGAAGCTTCAAGGGGACGGAGATGTCGTCGTCATGGTCGGAGACGGCATAAACGACGCACCAGCGCTTGCAAGGGCGGACGTGGGGATGGCCATGGGCTCGGGCACCGACGCGGCCATAGGCTCGGCGGATATCGTCCTACTCAACAGCAACCCCCTCATGGTCGCGAGGGCCATGGAGATCTCCCGGAGGACCTTCGGCGCGATCAGGCAGAACCTGTGGATATCCTTCTTTTACAACATAATCTTCACCCCACTTGCGGTAATGGGCTTTATCGTGCCGGTTGTTGCGGCGGTGGCCATGCCCCTGAGCTCGCTCGTAGTCATAGTGAACTCCATGAGGGTGAGAAGGGGCGTGAAGGCGCCACCGGTAGTTACGGGGTGATACAGGAGGCAGGATATGGAGATGCTTTATATCATGATTCCCGCAGCCGTGTACCTCGGCGTTGTAGCGCTCGTATTTCTCATCTGGTCCATAAAGACCGGGCAGTTCGAGGACATGGAAGGCCCGAAGTACAGGATATTCTTCGACGACGACGATACCCTCGCGGGAGAGGCGGACGGGCCTCAGAGACGAAACCCGAAGGATCAAGGAGGGTACAAGGATGAATGACTACCTGGTGGTGTTCCTGATGGGCCTTGCCGGAGTGCTCCACTGTATCGGCATGTGCGGGGGGCTTGTCATGGCCTGCAACATGAGGTTCGGCGGCGGATTCTCCTTCTCCTTGGTCTATAACGTAGGCAGGGTCACGGCCTACTCCATGCTCGGCCTGCTTATGGGGTTCCTGGGAAGGTCGCTTATAGCGACAGGGCTCTTCGGCGGGTTCCAGAGAGTTGTGCCGGTGTTTGCCGGGGTCCTCATGATCATCATAGGATTAGACATGCTGGGTCTGGTCCCCCGCTCCCTCAAGGCGCTTGTCTCGGGCCTCTTGCCGAACCCGCTCTCGAGCGGCCTCGTCAGCAGGTACATGAGGAAGAAGAGGCCCTCGGCCTTCATCCTCGGTATCTTCAACGGCCTCATACCGTGCGGGTTCCTGTACGCCGTGGGGATAAAGGCCGCATCAACGGCTGATCCTCTCAAGGGCATGCTGATAATGGCCTCCCTGGGCGCCGGGACATTTCTGCCCATGCTCCTTGCCGGCTCGCTTACCGGTCTCATCGGCAGGAGGGTCTCTAGCGGGCTCGCCACCGCCTCTTCCCTGCTCATCATAGCCCTGGGGGCAAAATCCATACTCTACGGCGCGCTCCCGGATCACATGCACATGATGGCCATGCATTGAGGCTGCCCTGAGGGGCGGTTGTGAAGGTTTTTCCCGAGGCCGATGATCGGAGGGGGTGTCTCTTGAAGCCGGTGTGCAGGGTGCTCAAGGAGGGGGCTTGTCTATCCCTTTACGACCATTGTCCTCGCCACCCGGTCGCCGAAGCGGATGCCGTTTTCATCGTTGTATACGATCATGGCCTCGGTAAAGAGGACCGCCGCGCCGCCGACGACCACGAAGAACTTTCCTATGTACGGTATCCAGCCCACAACCAGGTATGCGACGACTATTATCGCGAACTCGGCGTTTCTCAGGACCGACTCCCTGAAGTCGCAGGCCCCGCCTTCGCGCTCGAGGGAGACGACCCTGAGCCCCGTTATCCTCTTTCCAAGGCTCCGGCCGTCGCCGAGCCCGTCGGCGATGAGGATATAGAGGATTGCGGCGAGCGGACCTACGATGTTGAGCAGGCCGTAGAAGGCCCCGGCTATGATGAAGTCTATGAGCTTGGCCACGTACCTTTCGAGGACGTCGGCCTTGACATAGGGCAGGTCAATGAACTCCTCGCCCTCTCTGCCGTACTCTTCTATCTCTTCCATGGTTTTCGTCCCGACGCCTACGAGGCGTCTTCCTCCGAGACCTCTTTCGTAAAGAGGATAAAGGCCATAGCCGGCCTCTTCGACGAATCCCTCATGGCGAATTGTATGCCGTCCAGGCTCCAGCCGTCCTTTACGGCTGCGTTTATGGCCTCCTCGAGGTCCTCGTCAGTAACCGTACTCAGTTCGACCACCTTGTATCTGAGCATTCCCTTTCGTGTGTGCCTTTAAGATGTATGGCGGGTGTTCAAAGAAAGAATCACTCCGCCGTGGATGCCCGCCAGATCGCCCTGCCTACGAAGAACGGTCCCATCCGCTCTATGTATGTCGATGTCTGCCTGGTCCTGCGCATGGCCTGGACGAGCATCGAGAGCGGGTGGAGATCCTTCCCTATGAGGCCTATGACGAAATCGTTGTCGTTCTTGTCGAGGCCGAAGGAGGCAAGCCGTATGTCATGGCCGAGGTCGGCCTCGCCGAAGGCGCGGCCTATTGTGCCGTGCTCGCCGAGGATCTCTGCCTGCTCCTTCTTGTCCAGGAGCGCGAACTCGCCACTTCTTCTCAACGGGTACCACACGGCCCACAGCCAGGCGGGATTCTTGACAACACGGCGGGGCCTTTTGAGGAGCCAGTCTTCGAGGTCCTTTTCATGGCCCAGTCCGTAGGTACGGCCGAACATCGTATATTCGTGCTTGAGCTGAAGTTCGGCGAACTTGTCCCTGTTAAGAAACTTCCTGAGCTCGGTGACGAAGAACTCCGGCTCTTCGCTCATGGTAAGGAGCCCGACCCCGTGCGGACCGTTGAGGTCCTCGTAGAGGACCGACTCGAT
Organism: Deltaproteobacteria bacterium; assembly: GCA_015492495.1. Lineage (GTDB taxonomy): Bacteria > Desulfobacterota > GWC2-55-46 > GWC2-55-46 > DRQE01 > S146-62. Next base: position 3,581 of record WGEY01000073.1, read on the forward strand.
GCCGCTGTCCTCGAGCTCCTTTATGAGCCTGAAGCTGTCCCTGCATCCGCCGAAGACCAGAAGCTGCATGAATAGCCGCCTGTCGAGCGCCTGCGGTGTGCCGTCCCTCGGCGCGCCCTTTTCACTGACGTCTGTAAGCCCCTCTAAGTCGAACTCCATGAGACGCCCTCCTCGATGTCCTTTTTCCTTTCATCCCTGTGCCGCCTTCTTCTTTTTGAGGTCCCGGGCCCTCTTCGCCCCTTCGCCGGGCTCGTACGTGCAGAAGGGTTCCTCTTCCATGTAATCACCGGTGAACGCGTAGGCCCTGGCCCTGCACCCGCCGCACACGCTCCTGTACTCGCAGTAACCGCACCTGCCCTTGTAATCATCCCATGCGCGCATTTGCTTGAAGACCTCGGATGTGTTCCAGATGGAGCTGAAGGGCTCTTTCCTTATGTCACCGCACTCGGTCTCGAGAAAGCCGCATATCTGGACCTTGCCCACATGGGATACGAAGGCGAAGCTTTGACCGCCCATGCAGCCCTTGCTCATTGCGTCAAGCCCGTGGGTCTGGGGGGTGACGGTTATGCCCTTTTCTCTCTCGCCCTGCCTGAATATCCTGTAGTAGTGCGGTGCGCAGGTGGGCTTGAACTGGAGCGGCACCTTGTCCCTCATCTCGTAGAACCACGTAAGGGTCTTTTCGTAATCTTCAGGGGATATCTCCTGGTCCTTGAGCTCCGAACCCCTTCCGGTCGGAACCAGGAGGAACGGATGGTGCGCCTTGGCGCCGAGCTTTATTACAAGCTCGAGTATCCTTGGGAGCTCGTGGAGGTTATGCTTGGAGATGGTCGTGTTCACCTGGAACTCGAGCCCCACCTTCTTGCAGTTCTCGATGGCCTTCATGACGCTCGCGAAGGCACCGTCCACGCGCCGGAAGTTGTCGTGGCTCTCCGCGGTCGCACCGTCTATGGAGAAGCTGACCCTCTTTATCCCGACCTCCATGATCTTTCTGGCGGTCTCCTCGGTGACGAGGAAGCCGCACGGCGCCATCACCATCCTGAGCCCCAAGTCGGTGCCGTGCTTCGCTATCTCCCATATGTCGTCCCGCATCATCGGCTCGCCGCCGGTCATTATCATTATCGGGTCCGAGAACGAGGCCACGTCGTCGAGGAAGGCGAGGCACTCCTCTGTGGTGAGCTCGTTGGGATAGGGGCCGAAACGCGCCGCGGCCCTGCAGTGGATGCAGTCGAGGTTGCAGGAACGTGTGAGCTCCCAGGCGATGAGCCTCGGCAGCCACACCTTCTTTTTACCGTGTGCCTGCTCTTTGCCTCCCTTCATTCCCGGAACCTCGTGCGGATGCCCCTTGGGCCCCGCTGAAGTCTTTCCATGCATGTCCACACTCCTTGGCTGTGTTTGTGAGGCTTCGATTCGGATCACTTCGCCAGCAACGCCGCCGCTTCCCTGGCGAAGTAGGTGACTATCATGTCCGCACCCGCCCTCTTCATGGCAACGAGCATCTCCATCATGACCCTGTCACCGTCTATCCATCCCTTTTCAGCGGCGGCCTTTACCATGGAGTACTCGCCGCTTACGTTGTAGGCCGCAACGGGATAGCCGAAGCCGTCCTTAACCCTCCTTATTATATCGAGGTAGGGCAGGGCCGGCTTTACCATGACTATGTCCGCGCCCTCTTCGATGTCGAGCGCCACCTCCCTGAGCGCCTCTTCGGCATTGGCCGGATCCATCTGGTAGCTTCTTCTGTCGCCGAACTCCGGCGTGGACTCGGCCGCCTCCCTGAAGGGGCCGTAAAAGGCGCTGGCGTACTTGGCCGCATAGCTCATGATAGGGATGTGGCTGTAACCCTCGCTGTCCAGAAGCGTCCTTATGGCCTCGACCCTGCCGTCCATCATGTCCGACGGGGCCACCATGTCCGCACCGGCCTCTGCGTGCGACAGGGCCTCCCTGGCAAGAAGCTCAAGGGTTGCGTCGTTCTCGACGTCGCCTTCCTTTATGATACCACAGTGGCCGTGGGATGTGTACTCGCACATGCATACATCCGTTATGACCACAAGCCCCGGCACCTTCTCCTTTATGGTCCGGACGGCGCGCTGCACCGGCCCGTTGGAGTCCAGTGCGCTTTTTCCGGTCTCGTCCTTTGTCTCTGGTATGCCGAAAAGTATGACCGCGGGTATTGCCAGGTCCCTTATCTTCTTCGCCTCTTCTTCAATGAGGTCCGTAGACAACTGGTAGTGGCCGGGCATTGAAGAGATGGGCCTCTTGACGCCCTTTCCGTGGGTTACAAAGATCGGCAGTATAAGATCCGATATGCCGAGCCTGACCTCCCTTACCATCCTCCGTAACGTTTCCGTCCTTCTCAATCTCCTCGGACGATATTGGGGAAAGTTCATACACCCTTCCTTTCTCTTTCTCGGCCCGATAGGCCTTTATCTTCCGAAAGATCCGTACTCCCGGGCTGCGACGGACACCGGGGATGTCGACCCCGGGGGCCGGTAATGCTTACCCGTCCCGATGCGACCCGAAGTGGTCAGCTATGGCCTCTGCGAGCGCGGGGATGGTGTATCTTTCGGGCATTATGTCCACACAGAGACCCTTCTCCCTGGCGGTGGCCGCGGTTATCGGGCCTATGCAGGCAACCCTTACGCCCCGGAGCAGCTCCTTCAACTCACCCTTTTTGAATATGGCCGCAAAGTTTCTGACCGTCGACGAGGAGGTGAAGGTAACAACGTCCACACCGCCGCTTTCAAGGAGCTCCCTTATCCTTGCGGACTCCCTTCGGGGTTTGACGGTCCTGTAGGCCGTAACCACGTCTATCTTCCCGCCGCATCTTTTTATCTCTTCGGGCAGGACCTCCCTTGCCTTTAACGCCCTCGGAAGGAGGAACCTCCTGCCCCTTATCCTTCTTTTTCCCAGCGCCGTTATGACCGCTTCGGCCCTGTATTCGCCGGGCACCAGGTCCACGTTGATGCCGCGCTCTTTTACGGCCCGCGCTGTAGCAGGCCCTATGGCGCAGATCTTTACACCCTTCAGTATGCGCAGGTCATGGCCGAGTTCGTATACCCTGTCGAAAAAATATCTTACACCATTTATGCTTGTAAATATAGCCCAATCGTAGCGCGAGATCCTGCGGACCGCCATGTCGAGCTCCTTCCAGTCCGCAGGCGGCACGGTCCTTATGGTGGGCACCGCTATCGGGTCCGCACCGTAGCCTGCAAGGATCTCGGTGAACGCACCGGCCTGTTCGGAGGTCCGGGTTACGAGGATGCGTCTGCCGAAGAGCGGCTTCGTCTCGAACCAGTTGAGATCTTCCCTCAGCCCGACGATGTCTCCGACGACGGTTATGACAGGCGGAAGCATCGCCTCCTTTTCCGCAACCTCGACGATGTTGTCGAGCCTTCCGGTGATGCACTTCTGCTTAGGAAGCGTGCCCCACCGTATCATTGCAACAGGGGTCTCCGGCGGCCTCCCGCCGTCAAGGAGCCTCTGGACTATGGCCTTGAGGTTCTTCCATCCCATGAGTATCACGAGGGTCCCCTCGCCCTGGGAGAGCTTGTCCCACTCAATCGATGGTTCGTCCTTTTCAGGGTTTTCCTGGCCGGTGAGGAACGTGACCGAGGAGGCGAAGTCACGGTGCGTGAGCGGGATGCCGGCGTAGGCCGGGGCGGCAACGGCCGAGGTGACACCCGGGATCACCTCGAAGGGTATGCCGTTTCTGACCGCGGCAAGGGCCTCTTCGGCCCCCCTGCCGAATATGAAGGGGTCTCCTCCCTTGAGCCTGACCACGGTCTTGCCCTGTTTCGCGTGCCTGACTATGAGACTGTTTATCCTCTCCTGGCTTATGTGCTTGAACCTGCCCTTTTTTCCGGCGTACACGGCCTCGACCCCCTCCTTCGCATACCCGAGGAGCCTTTCGTTCGCAAGAAAGTCGTAGATGACCACGTCGGCCTGTTTGAGCGCCTCGATCCCCTTCAGGGTTACGAGCCCGGGGTCGCCCGGACCGGCTCCGACAAAATAGATCCTTCCTTTCGGCATATTGCGATGAAATAGAGGCCTGCCCGCGACACTACGGGAAAGCCTTCGAAGTGTAAGGGGCGAAACGTTGCGGCCCCTCCGTTCGGTCGCTGTGTATCTTCGGGAGAGCTTTAAGAAGGGGGTACGACGATCGTCCGCCCCAGGGCGGACGCATTACGGTAAAGATTCTTCCTCCGCCTCCTCCTGTTCCATGACACGGAACGTCATGGTCTGGTTCCCGGCCACTATGACATCCCCGTTTTTCAGGATGTGCTCGTCGATCTTTTCACCGTTGACCTTGAGGGAGGAAAGCCCCCCTTTCCTTATGATCTTGAAGATCTCCCTGCCCCTGATTATGGTTGCGAGTTTCTTGGCGGCAAGCATGCCGCTGATCTTTATGTCCGCATCCTCGTCCTTGCCTATGGTCGTAATGCTTCCGAGCCTGTAGACCGTGCCGTCCTCGAATGTAAGCAACGCCTCAAGCGGCCTGACCTTGGGCTGCTGGGCCTCCGGGGGCCTTGCGTCTTCAGGGGGCTCGGCGGGCGGCTCTTCGGCTCCGGGATGGGGCGGTTCGGCCTCGGAGG
>WGEY01000074.1 GCA_015492495.1 Deltaproteobacteria bacterium
GATGAAAGGCGGCTTTCGCTGATCCTCAAGGATGCCGAACGCTGCGAGGGGCTTTCGCTCGAACAATGCGCGGCGTTGCTCTCGGTGAAGGATCCGCGGCTCCTTGAAAGGCTTGCGAGGTGCGCCGGCAGGGTCAAGCAGAAGGTCTTCGGCAAAAGGATAGTGCTCTTCGCACCGCTCTATCTGTCGAATCACTGCGCGAACTCTTGCCTTTACTGCGGCTTCAGGAGCGCGAACAAGGAGTTGCCGAGAAAGGCGCTCTCGGAAGAGGAGGTCATCCGCGAGGCGGCGGCCCTCGAGAAGATGGGCTTCAAGAGGGTGCTTCTCGTAACCGGCGAAGATCCGCTTCGCAGGCTCGATTATATCATGGACTCGGTGCGGGCCATATACAGGGATACCGGAATCAGGATAGTCCATGTGAACGCCCCTCCCATGGACGTTGACGAACTCAGGGAGCTCAAAAAATCCGGCGTGGGTGTGTACCAGGTCTTCCAGGAGACTTACCACCGCCCGACCTACGCGGCCATGCACCCCGCCGGCCCGAAGAGCGACTACGGTTACCGGCTGAGGGCCATGGACAGGGCTATCCTGGCCGGATTCGGTGATGTGGGGATCGGGGCGCTGCTCGGCCTGTACGACCACCGCTTCGACGCGCTATCGGCCATCGCCCACTCCAGGCACCTCTACAGCCGTTACGGCACCCACGCGCACACGCTGTCGGTGCCGAGGCTGCGTCCGGCCGCCGGCTCCGCCTTGATCCCCGAAGATGCGGCCCGCCACGCGGTCAGCGACGAGGAGTTCAAAAAGGTCGTAGCCGTCTACCGGCTGGCCGTGCCGTCGGCAGGGGTGGTCGTCTCCACGAGGGAGCCGGTTCGGTTGCGTAACGAGCTCATACACGCGGGGGCCTCACAGCTCAGCGCCGCCTCGCGCACCGATCCGGGGGGCTACACCGCCGATGAAAAGACCATCGAACAGTTCTCGACAAGCGACAGGCGCACCCTTGTGGAGGTGATGGTCTCGGTCCTCGAGGAAGGGGGGCTTCCGAGCCTCTGCACCACCTGTTACCGCACGGGCCGTGTGGGACCGGGCTTCACGGAGATAACGAGCCGCGGGGAGATGCAGAAGTACTGCCAGGCGAACGCCCTCCTGACGCTCAAGGAATACATGCTCGACCATCCGGCGAAGGGCGGCAACGAGATCTTCGACGAGATCATCACCAAGGCCCTCGACGACATAAAGGAGCCGGAGATCAGGAAGAAGGTGACAAAGAGGCTTAAGGAACTCGAAAAGGGAAAGAGGGATCTGTACCTGTAGGACGATGAAGGTTCGCGTAAACGGCGAAGACATGGATATTGAAGAGGGGACTACCGTTGAATCCCTTCTCAGGAGACTCGGTGTCAACACCCGGGGCGTCGCGGTCGAACGGAACGGGGAGATAGTGCCGCGTACAAGGCACTCCGCCACCGTGATAGAAGAGGGCGACTCGGTCGAGATAGTACGCATGGTCGGCGGCGGCTGACCCTTTTCTTTTCATGCACGGAAAATGCACACAAGGAGGATGTATACGATGTCGGACAGACTGAAGATCGGAAACAGGGAGTTCGGCTCCCGCCTTATGGTGGGCACCGGCAAGTACGCCACCAACGAGGAGATGAAAGAGGCCCTCCGCGAATCGGGTGCAGAGGTCGTAACCGTGGCCGTAAGGAGGGTGAACCTCGACGGTTCGGGAGAATCACTCCTCGACCACATAGACACATCGAGGTACACGCTTCTTCCGAACACCGCGGGATGCTACACCGCTGAGGAGGCGGTAAGGACCGCACGGCTTGCAAGGGAGGCCCTGGAGACGGATCTTGTAAAGCTCGAGGTGATAGGGGATGAAAAGACGCTCTTTCCGGACAACGAGGCCTTGCTCGAAGCGGCGAAGGTGCTCGTCAAGGAGGGTTTTACGGTTCTGCCCTATACAAACGACGACCCCATAATGGCGAAGAAGCTCGAGGACCTGGGGTGCGCGGCGGTGATGCCGCTTGCAGCCCCCATCGGGAGCGGGCTGGGGATAAGGAACCCCTACAACATCCGCATAATACTCGAGACCGTGAAGGTGCCGGTTATAGTCGATGCCGGGGTCGGCACGGCGTCGGATGCGGCCGTCGCCATGGAGCTCGGCTGTGACGGTGTGCTCATGAATACCGGGATCGCCGGGGCCAAGGACCCGGTGAGGATGGCAAGGGCCATGAGGCTTGCCGTGGAGGCCGGCAGGCTCGCATACCTCTCCGGCAGGATCCCCAAAAAGCTCTATGCAACCGCCTCGAGCCCGCTGGAGGGGCTCATAGAATGAACCCAGCCGCCTGCGGCAGCGGGGTATCAGAAACCTCTATAAGTATGGTCGTGACGCAAGCGGCGGGGAATCGGACCCGCCCTGCGGGATTGAAGACCGTATTCCGCTTGTTGCGGCGCACTTCGTGCGGCCATGCCGGGGTGCGCGGATACGTGCAACGGGTGGGGACGATCAAGCCTTTTACACCTGAGGTCCACCTGCCGCATGCCGTGGAAGACCTCGGGAACGGAGGTAAGTTTGCATCCGGTACTTTTTGAGTTCGGCCCCATACAGGTGCGCTTCTACGGCCTCATGTACGTGGTCGCCATAATAGTCGCCAGCTACCTCATAAGGTCGGAGGTGAGGAGAAAGGGTATCCCGCTTGTGGACGAAGAGGTGATGAACCTGATGCTGTGGACGGTCGTCGGCGGGATACTGGTTGCACGGCTCTACTACGTCGTCTTCAACTGGGGCTATTACAGCGCTTATCCACGCGAGATCCCGGCGGTATGGCACGGGGGATTGGCGATACACGGCGGCATACTCGGCGGCGTATCCGCGGCATGGCTCTATCTCAGGAGAAAGAAGGTGGCCTTCTGGAGGATGGCAGACGCCGTTGCACCTTCGCTCATCCTCGGACAGGCCTTCGGGCGCTTCGGAAACTTCATGAACGGCGATGCGCACGGAAGACCGACCTCCATGCCCTGGGGGATCGTCTTCCCCCAGGAGAGCATAGCCGGAAGGGAGTTCCCCGGGATACCGATACACCCCACGATGCTCTACGAGCTCGTGATCAACGTGGCGATATTCTGCTACCTCTGGTTCGTGATGAGAAAGAGGGAGCACAAGGACGGCTGTATATTCGCACTGTACATAATCCTGTACTCGGCCGGAAGGTTCTTTGTGGAACACTTCAGGGCCGACAGCCTCATGATAGGACCCTTCAGGGCCGCCCAGGTGGTGAGTGCTGTGTTGATACTCACGGCAGGCTCGATAATGGTTCGGAAAAGGCTCTGGACGACCGTATGACGAGGGACGTGGACTTCGGGCTCTACCTCATAACTGACAGGCGCCGGATCGGTGGAAGGGACCTCTGCGAGGTATTGAAGCAGGCCCTCGACGGCGGGATAAGGGCCGTCCAGTTGAGGGAAAAGGACCTTCCGGGCGGAGAGCTCTTCAGGCTCGCGGAACGGTTGAGGGCGTTGACCTTGAGCTACACCGCAAGGCTCTTCGTCAACGACAGGGTCGATGTGGCGCTTGCGGTGGATGCGGACGGCGTGCACCTCGGACAGAGGAGTTTCTCGGCGACGGATGCGAGGCGACTCGTCGGGAAAGAGAGGCTCATCGGGGTTTCGACCCACAACATCGAAGAGGCGTTGAAGGCAGAGAGAGACGGCGCGGACTTCGTCACATTCGGCCCGGTCTACCATACGCCGTCAAAGGCGGCCTACGGGGAGCCGGTGGGGCTCGAACCCCTGGAGAGGGTCGTGAAGCTCCTCAAGATACCGGTCTTCGCCATAGGCGGGATCAAAAAGGACAATATCCGCGAGGTGCTCAATGCCGGAGCAGGCGGTGTGGCCCTCATATCGGCTGTGCTGGAGAGCCCCGAGGTCCGTGGGAGCGCCGCAGGGATGATCGGGGAGTTGGGAATAAAAACACAAAGGAGTGGATCATGACAAGGCTTGAGGAGGCCCGCCGGGGCAATATCACGGAGGAGATGAAGGAGGCGGCCCTGGCCGAGGGCGTTTGCGCCGAGCACATACGTGACGCCATGGCCGACGGCACCGTCATCATAACCAGAAACCGGCTCCGTAGCCACATAAGGCCGCTTGCGATAGGCAGGGGGCTGAGGACCAAGATAAACGCCAACATAGGCTCTTCCGAGGACTGTGCAAGCCCCGAAGAGGAGCTTGAAAAGCTCCTGGCCGCGACGGAGGCCGGGGCCGACGCGGTCATGGACCTGTCGACGGGCGGAGACGTGAACGCCATAAGAAGGCTCATACTGGACAACTCGCCCGTGCCGGTAGGAACCGTGCCCATATACCAGGCGGCCCTGGAGGCCAAGAACAAGGGGAAGTCGTTCGTTGAGCTCGAAGGCGAGGAGTTCTTCGAGGCGATAGAACGGCACGCCGCAGACGGCGTGGACTTCGTCACCGTTCACTGCGGCGTGACCATGGCCGCGGTGGACAGGATGGAAAAAGACGGCAGGATAATGGGTATCGTAAGCCGCGGTGGCGCGCTCACGGCCGAGTGGATGAAGTACAACAAAAAGGAGAACCCGCTCTACGAGGACTTTTCCCGCCTCGTCAAGATAGCGAAGAACTACGACATGGTCCTGAGCCTCGGCGACGGGATGAGGCCGGGCTGCCTTAAGGACGCCACCGACGGCGCCCAGATAGAGGAGCTCTCCACGCTCGGAGAGCTTGCGGCCGAGGCCGTCAAGGAGGGGGTGCAGGTCATGATAGAGGGACCGGGGCATGTGCCCATAGACCAGATAGAGGCCAACATACTTCTCCAGAAGCGGCTCTGCCACGGGGCGCCGTTCTATGTCCTCGGACCCCTTGTAACCGACATAGCGCCCGGCTATGACCATATCACATCCGCGATAGGCGGGGCGCTGGCGGCGGCCAAGGGGGCCGATTTTCTCTGCTACGTCACGCCCAGCGAGCACCTGAGGCTTCCTACCGTGGATGACGTGAGAGAGGGGGTCATAGCATCGAGGATCGCGGCGCACGCCGGGGACATCGCAAAGAAGGTGCCAGGCGCCTTCGAGAGGGACGCAAGAATGAGCAGGGCGCGGAAGGCCCTTGACTGGGACGAGCAGATAAGGCTTTCGATAGACCCGGAAAGGGCCAGGACCCTGAGGGAGTCAAGCCCTCCCATGGATACTGATGTGTGCACGATGTGCGGCAGCCTCTGTGCGATAAAGATCACGGCTTCAGGCGGAGATTAGGGGGCGCTGTTACGCCGCGGCGAAGGTACACCGGCTAGGTGTTTTCATGAAGGGGGGAGACAACCACCCGGTTCTTCCCCGTACTCTTGGCCTCGTAGAGCGCCCTGTCGGCCGAGTTCACGAGGTCTTCGGGCTTCCGCATCCTTTCGTGCGGATACGAGGCCACGCCGATGCTCACGGTTATCCTTTCATCGGTAAGCCCTCCATAGCTCTGGGCCTCGACCGACCGCCTTATCCTCTCGGCCTCCTCGGCGGCGCCGCTCATGGGCGTCTGGGGAAGTATCACCGCGATCTCCTCGCCGCCGTAGCGCGCGGCGAGGTCTATCTTCCTTACGCTTCTCTTTATAAGCGCGGATATCTCCTTGAGTACGGCGTCGCCCTTTCTGTGGCCGTAACTGTCGTTTATGCGCTTGAAGTCGTCTATGTCCATCAATATGAGCGAGAGGTCGGTCTTGTACCGCATGGCCCTCTCGAACTCCTCTTCGAGCCTGGTGTAGAAGAAGTTGTGGTTGTAGAGGGTCGTGAGCTGGTCGGTTATGGACAGCTCGCGGAGGTATTCCTTCTCCTTGACCACCTTCTCGAAGAGCTTTGCGTTCTTGAGCGCCTGGCACGAGGCGTTCGCTACTATCTGGCAGAACTCTATCTCACGCTTGGTGAAGCCTCCGTCCCTTCTCCTCGCCCGCAGAAACAGGGTCCCGAGCACCCTCTCCTTGAAGACTATGGGCACGACCAGGATGCTCGTGCTCTCAAGCTCCTTTATCAGCCCCTTCACCTCGTGCATCAGCGGGTGGTTTACCATGTCGGTGAGGGCGAGCGTGGTCCGCGTCCTTATGACCTCGCGGATCTCCGGATACTTTCTCAGGTCGATCTTTAGATCCCTTACGTTGGGGTCTTCGTGCGATACGAGCACGTACCCCTCTTCGTCGTCCGCGATCAGGACTATGGAACACCGCGTGGCGCCTATTACGTCGGCGACCTTGTCCACTATGACTTCGAGTATCTGTGAGGCATCGAGCGTGCCCCCTATGGCCGTGGTTATCTCGAGTATGGTCTCGAGATCCCTGTTGTCCCGTTCGACCTCCTCGTAGAACTCCACGATCCTCAGCTGGGCCCTTATCCTGGCGAGGAGCTCGAGCTCGTCCACGGGCTTCACTATGAAGTCATCGGCCCCCTTTGCGAGCGCGTCCGCTATCACGCTCTTCTCGTCCCTGCTCGAAACGATCACCACCGAAGGCCTCGACGGCAGGTCCATGGACCTGACGGCCTCGCATACCTCCACGCCCCCGATGCCAGGCATTACGAGGTCGAGCAGGATCAGGTCGGGGTGCCACTCCTGTGCGGCCTCGATCGCCTCCCTGCCGTCCCTTGCACGCCGTGTGACAAAACCGCTGGAACGAACCGTGTTCTCCAGCATCGTACCGGTCAGCTCGTCGTCCTCGACTATGAGAATCTTTCTCGCGGTACCGTCCATCGTCATATCAGCCACTTATATATATCGCGCAACATACACGGAACTTGACAAAAACCCTTCATTAACTTACTCTATATCTCTGAAGCCGGCGTAGCTCAGTGGTAGAGCAACTGATTCGTAATCAGTAGGTCGGGAGTTCGACTCTCCCCGCCGGCTCCATAATTCCGATCACAGAAAAAGGGGTACGGCTCCTCCGGGTATCCCCGGGCCGTCCCCCCTTTTCAGTGTCATTCCTCTTTTGTTCGTCTTGCAGCCATTTTGTTCGTTCAGAGCTCTTTCAGATCTACTCCTCCTTCATCTCAAGGAGCTGTAAGAGGTCCTTGGCATCCAGGTAGCCCGGAAACAGCCTGCCGTCCGGGAATATGACCGCAGGTGTGCCCCTGATGCCGAGCTCCTTGGCAAGCCTTATGTTGTCGTCGACGGCCTCTGTATCGCACTCCGCAGGGGGCAGTTTCTTGCCCGCAAAGGCGTCCTCAAGGAGCTTTACCGACTTCGCGCAGACGATGGCCTTTGATTTGCTGTACGCCTCCGGGTGGGTCGGCAGGGGATAGAGCTTTATGAAGAAGGCGATGTCCTTCCTCTCCTTAACTATCTTTTTTATCTCCTTGTGGAACTTGGCGCAGTATGGGCAGTCGGGGTCGTCGAAGACGATGAACCTGTTTGCGGCATTCCTGTCACCTACCACGATGGCGTCATCGAGCGGGATCTTCTGCGTGTCGACCTTTCTCAGCTTCGGGGGCTTCCCTATCTCGGCAAGCGGCACGAAGCTTATCCTGCCCTGGACAAGGTACTCCTTCCCGTAGTCTATGAATACCTTGAACTTCTGATCACCCTGCATTATCTCGACGGCCCACAGCCCCTTCACGGGGCTCGTCCTTATGTCGGTCACCTGTGCATTGAACTTTCGTGTCTTCAGGAGCTCGTCGGCCTCCTTGCGCGTGAGCGAGTGACAGTCCCTGCAGTCCCCGGCGCAACCCTTGCCCTGAAAGGCGAGGGCAGGGGTCGATGCGAGGAGCAAAACCAGCAACACCGTACCTGCCATGTATCTGAGCATCGTACCTCCATCTCTGTTCCGGCCGTCACAGGCGCTTGTCCCGCGCGGCCTCGTTTGATAACCTCGCGGCATGCAACTCCGTTGCACACCGCCCTACTTCAACCCTAACACATCCTGCATGTCATAGAGCCCCCTGGGCTTGTCCACGAGCCATAGGGCGGCCCTTACCGCGCCCCTTGCGAAGGTGCTCCTCGAGTGCGCCCTGTGCACGAGCTCTATCCTCTCGCCGGTGCCGCCGAAGATCACGATATGATCCCCCACTATGTCACCGGCGCGCACGCTTTGAATGCCGATCTCCCCTGTCTTGCGCTCTCCAAGGATCCCCTTCCTCTCATACACGGCCACCTCGTCGAGGTCTCTGCCGATCGTATGCGCGGCCACCTCGGCTATCCTCAGGGCCGTGCCCGAGGGAGCGTCTACCTTGTGGCGGTGGTGAAGCTCTACTATCTCGATGTCGTAATCATCGCCCAGGACCCTTGCGGCATCGCTTACGAGCTTGAAAAGAAGGTTCACCCCAACGCTCATGTTCGGGGCGAGAACGATCCTCGTCCGCGAGGATAGCTCCTTTATCCTTTCCCTGTGCTGCGGGGAAAAACCTGTTGTGCCGACCACAATCGCCTTTTCGAGCTCGGCTGTGGCCTCGATGTTCCTTATGGACGCATCCGGGGCGGAGAAGTCTATTATGACATCCGCATCCTCGAATGCGCTCTGCGGGTCATCGGTCACCGTAACGCCGGTCTTTTCACCCCTTATGACCTCGCCTACGTCCTTCCCCAGGCAGGCGTGTCCCGGTCTTTCGAGCGCGCCTGCAAGCTCTGTGGCCGGGTTCTCAATGACGGCCGAGACTATGTTCTGCCCCATCCTGCCGGCGACCCCTGTAACGCTTACGGCTATCATCTCCATCTCCCTTCGCTGTATTCGTAGAAACCCTGTATGCGGGCTCATATGAGCCCGTAACCTTTTAAGGCCTTTTCCACCCTGGCCCTGTTCTCCTCTCCTATCGCGACGAGCGGAAGCCTGAACTCCTCCTCCATGAGCCCCATGGCCGAGAGCGCCGTCTTTACCGGGATCGGGTTTGTCTCGACGAACATCGCACGGTGAAGACGCTGAAGCCTGTAATGGAGCCTCCTGCTCTCTTCGAGCCTTCCCTCGAAAAAGAGCCGGCACATCTTTGACATGTCCCGCGGGGCTATGTTCGAGGTGACGGATATCACCCCGTGGCCGCCGAGCGCAAGGAGCGGATAGGTTATGAAGTCGTCTCCCGACAGGACCGCGAACCCCTCCCTGGAGAACTCTATCACATCGCTCACCTGCCTGAGATCACCGGTCGCCTCCTTGATGCCGACGATGTTATCGGTCTCGGAGAGCCTCGCCACCGTTTCGGGCAGGAGGTTGACCCCGGTCCTCGACGGCACGTTGTACAGTACAAGCGGTATGTCGGTCTCTTCGGCCACCCTCTTGTAGTGCTCGTAAAGGCCGGCCTGGGTGGGCTTGTTGTAATACGGCGTTATGAGAAGCGCCGCATCCGCACCGGCCCTGCGCGCATGCTCGGTGAGCATGATCGTCTCGGAGGTCGAGTTCGAACCCGTGCCGGCTATGACCTTGATTCTTCCGGCCGCGACCTCCACGGCCATGTCGATGACCATTCCGTGCTCCTCGTACGAGAGGGTCGCGGACTCACCTGTGGTGCCGCACGGAACAATACCGTCCACGCCGTTCTCTATCTGGAACTCTATGAGCCTTCTGAAGGCCTCTTCATCGAGTCTGCCGTCCTTGAACGGTGTTACAAGGGCGGTGAAGCAACCTCTGAACATCCTTACCTCCAAGGTTGATTGTGCTGCATGTACAGCCGGATGGGGTCGAAGCCCCGGCGGGAGGCCTCAGACATCTATCGTTCCCTCGAAGACCTCTTCTGCCGGCCCGGTCATGTAGACGTGGCCGTCCCTGGCACGGGTTATTTGGAGCTTTCCCCCCTTAAGCATCACGCTTACGGAGCGCTGTGTGAGCCCCTTGATGTTGGCGGCGACCACCGCGGCCGAGGCCCCGGTGCCGCAGGCAAGGGTTTCGCCGGCACCGCGCTCCCATACGCGCATCTTTATGCGCTTGCTGTTTACAACCTCTATGAACTCAACGTTCGTCCTCTGCGGGAAGAATCCGTTCGTCTCTATGAGCGGGCCGTATTTTTCCACGGGAAAGGCGTCCACGTCCTTGACGAATATGACGCAGTGCGGGTTGCCCATGGATACGCATGTTATGCGGAAGGTCCTGCCCGCGGCCTTCAGGCGTCGGTCTATGACCACGCCCTTGGCCCTGACCGGTATGAGCTGCCCTTCGAGCACGGGCTCGCCCATGTCCACGGTCACGAGGCTTGCGTTCTCGCTCGACCTCTCGGGCCTTATTATGCCCGCCGGTGTCTCTATCTCCAGGCGGTTTTTCTTCTTGAGGCCCCTCTTCCAGATGTAGGTGGCCAGGCACCTTATGCCGTTGCCGCACATCTCGACCATGCCGCCATCGCTGTTGTATATATCCATCCTGAAGTCGGCCTTGTCCGAGTTCCTGAGCACCAGGGCCTGGTCGAAGCCTATGCCGAACCTCCTGTCGGAGAACTTCTTTACCAGCGCGGGAAGATTCTTTATATCCCGCTTCCTCAGGTCGAGCACTATGAAGTCATTGCCCAACCCCTGCATCTTGGTAAACCTTATCTTCATAAACCTATCACCTTGGCGGCGAGACCGTGGTCGAGACGCCCCGGGGAGCGGAACAGCGCCGTGTACCTGATCAAGTCCCTTTGGGCCGCCTCCCGGATGCATGCAGCGGTCCGCTGCCGTCACACCCGGACAGGAGCAGTCAGAAGAGCCCCTGCGGCAAGACCTCGCCCCTCGTGAGGTCCCGGACGGTCTCCCGTTTCCTTATTACAAAGAAGTCCCTGCCCTTGACCATGACCTCCGCGGCCCTTGTCCTGGAGTTGTAGTTGCTTGACATGGAAAAACAATACGCCCCCGCGCTCATGACCACGAGAAGGTCCCCTGGTTCAACCGCGGAGAGTTCCCTGTCCCGGGCCAGGAAGTCGCCAGACTCGCATATGGGGCCCACGACATCGGCTGTTATCTCCTCTGAGGCCTTGATCCTGGCCGGCTTGATCGCGTGGTATGAGCCGTACAGGCTCGGTCTCGGAAGATCGTTCATCGCGGCGTCCGTGATGATGAAGTTCTTGAGCGAGCCCTTCTTTGTGTAGAGCACCCTCGTTACGAGTATCCCGGCGTTGCCCACGATGCTTCTTCCCGGCTCGAATATCAATGTCACGTCGAGCCCCTCTGCGTTCTTTATGACCTCCCTTCCGTACTTGGACGGGTGCGGCGGCTCTTCCGTGTCATAGGTGATTCCGAGCCCGCCGCCCATGTTGAGGTAACGGATGTCTATCCCCTCTTTCCTCAGAACCCCGATGAGCTTCTTGGTCTTTTTAAGCGCGTCTATGAAAGGTGCAAGCTCTGTTATCTGTGAGCCTATGTGGCAGTCCACCCCCATGAGCTCGATGTTTTTGAGGTTGTCCCTGGCATGGACATACACCTTTACGGCCTCTTCTGTCTCTATGCCGAACTTGTTCTTTTTGAGCCCCGTGGATATGTAGGGGTGGGTCTTGGGATCCACATCCGGGTTGACCCTTATAGCCACCCCGGCCCTCTTTTTGAGCCTACCTGCTATACAGTCGATCCTCCCGAGCTCCTGCGGGGACTCGACGTTGAACATGAGGATCCTTTTCCTTATGGCGTACTCTATCTCGTCGTCCCTCTTGCCCACGCCGGAGAAGACGACCTTGCGCACATCACCACCGGCCTTTACGACCCTGAAAAGCTCCCCCCCGGAGACTATGTCAAAGCCGCTCCCGGCCCGGGCGAAGGTCTTCAGGACGGCGATGTTGGAGTTCGCCTTTACAGAATAACATATTAGGTGCGGCACCCTCTTGAACGCACCGTCGAAGGCCTTATAGTGCCTGACGAGCGTTCTGTGGCTGTATACGAAAACCGGGGTGCCGACCTCCTCTGCAATCCGCTCGACCGGTACCCCTTCCGCATGAAACCTCTTGCCCCTGTATCTGAAAAAGTGCACTGTCAGGACCTCCTGTCGGATACTTCGTGTTGGAATGCGTCGGCGGACCGGGACGGACCGTCCTGCAATACCTGGGCGGGAGGTTTGGGCGGCCCCTTTCTCCCACACCCCGCGACAACCATGCCCGCCATGGAGATCAACAACAAGACGATCAGGAATCCGCGCTTCATAAGTCCTTTCCCCGTCACAGCCTTTAAATGATTATTCTAACCCTTTTTGAGCTCGCGTTCCACCATTTCGAGCTGTTTTTTCACTGACTCCACCGAGGTGCCTCCGCGGACCTTCCTTGAGTTGAGCGACCTCTCGACCGCCACGACGTCCTTGATGTCGGCTTCAAAGAGCGGCGAAAATCTCTGCCATTCGCCGAGGTCGAGCTCCTCGAGCCCCTTGCCCCTTTCAATGCAGTACGCGACGGCCTTGCCCACCACCTCGTGCGCCTTGCGGAAAGGAACCCCTTTGGCCGCGAGGTAGTCCGCGGCATCCGTCGCCGTAAGAAACCCTTCGACCGTGGCCTTTCTCATCTTCGACCTCCGGACCTTCATGGTCCTGAGCATGCGCGCAAAGACGGCGAGGACGGCCTTGAGCGTGTCCACGGTATCGAAGAGCGGCTCCTTGTCCTCCTGCATGTCCTTGTTGTAGGCGAGGGGAAGGGCCTTCATCACCGTAAGGACAGCCATGAGGTTGCCGTAGACCCTACCGGTCTTACCCCTTGCGAGCTCCGCGAGGTCCGGGTTCTTCTTCTGCGGCATTATGGAAGAGCCCGTTGAGTACTTGTCCGACAGCTCTATGAAGCCGAACTCCTGCGAGGACCAAAGCACGATCTCCTCTGCGAGGCGTGAAAGGTGCATCATCAGTATGGCCGCGCACGAGAGGAACTCCAGTACGAAGTCCCTGTCGGAAACACCGTCCATGCTGTTCTCCGTGACCGAGGAAAAGCCCAGGAGCCTTCTTGCGTACTCCCTGTCGAGGTTGTAGGGGCTGCCTGCGAGCGCCCCCGAGCCCAGCGGCATGACGTCCACCCTCTTCAGGCAGTCGAGAAGCCTTTCACCGTCCCTTTTGAGCATCTGGTAGTAGGCGAGAAGGTGGTGGCTGAGTAAAACCGGTTGGGCCCTCTGAAGGTGGGTGTAGCCTGGCATGACGGTTTCGGTGTGCCTCTTGGCAAGTACGTAAAGCGCCTTTTTAAACTTCCCGACGAGCTTGAGGATCTCCCGGATCTCGTCCTTGAGGTAGAGCCTCACATCGAGCGCCACCTGGTCGTTTCTCGACCTCCCGGTATGGAGCTTTCCGCCGAGCGGGCCTATCTTCTCTGTGAGCCTCTTTTCAACGGCCATGTGTATGTCTTCAAGCTCCGGGCTCAGGACGAACCCGCCCCCGGCTATCTCTGACTCCACCTCGCGGAGCCCCCTTATTATGGTATCGGCCTCCTTCCTCGTCAGTATCCCGGCCCTCTGGAGAACCTTCGTGTGCGCGATGGAACCTCTTATGTCGTGTCTGAAAAGACGCGCATCGAACGACAGGGAGGCGTTGAGCTTCTCTGCGAGCTCGTCCACCTCGGCCTTGAACCTCCCTGACCATGGCTTCTTCGTCGATTCGGTGCTCATAGGTCAAGCTCCTCCATGATACCCGCGTAAAGAAGCGGTACCATTATCTCATGGTGTCCGGTAAGCACATAGCCCCTGCCCCCCTGCATCGTGGGCCTTCTGACGACATTGGTGGTGGGCCGGTAGTGCTGTATGAAGTCCATGTTCACGGTGGTGAAGTTCCTGACGGTGTGCCCCAGGTTCCTTGCCAGCGTGAGCGCCTTGAGGAAGACCTCGGGGATGACGACGGCCGAGCCTATGTTCAGGAAGACCCCGCCCTCGAGGCTGCTTACGACCGACGCAAGGAGCCTGAAGTCCAGGTGTGAGCCCTTGCCCGTGGCGCTGCCGTCCATCTGCGGGTGGATGTGTATTATGTCGGTTCCAAGCGCCACGTGCACCGTTACCGGCACCCCCAACCTCGCACCGGCTGCAAGGATGCTCAGCTCCTTGTTGGGAAAGCGCGAGCGTGCTATCATCTCGCCCACGGACCGGCCTATGCCCATGTTTTTCCTGGCCCCGGCCTTTATCGCCTTGTTCAGGAGCCTGCCCGTCTCCTCGGCCATTCCGAATCCGCCCTCGCCGAGTTCGCTGTCAACGTCCTCGGAGGTACAGCCCGCGTACGCAAGCTCGAAGTCGTGCACGATGCAGGCGCCGTTCATGGCCACGGCGTTTATGACGCCGCGCTCCATGAGGTCTATGACGAGCGGGCTCAGGCCCACCTTGATGACATGCGCCCCCATGCCCACGGCCACGGTCTTCCCTCCCCTGTGAGCATCGGCCACGGCCGAGATTACTGCCCTCAGGTCCCTTGCCGCGAGTATCCGCGGCAGCCCTTCCAGAAGATCCCGGACCGTCCCGCCCTTCTTCGGTACGGCGGCCAGGTCTTTCAGGGAGACCTTGCTCTTTCTGTCCTTGATGGAGTATGTCTTGATACCCCTTGTGGAGATGGGCTTGAACTTCATGCCGAGACCTTTTTGAAGAGGATGTGGTCGACGAGCTCGCATATGATGTGGCAGACCGTTATGTGCACCTCCTGGATCCTGGGGGTCGATACGGCGTCGACGTTCAATACTATGTCGGACCTTGCCGAGAGCTCACCGCCGCCTGCGCCGGTGAGCGCGATCGTCTTTATGCCGAGCGCCCTGCAGGTTGCGACCGCCTCCACGACGTTCGCGGAGTCGCCGCTTGTGGATATCGCAAGTAGCACGTCGTTTTCACGGCCGAGGGCCTTTATCTGCTTCGAAAAGAGGAGGTTGAAGTCATAGTCATTGCCTATGCTCGTGAGGACCGAGGAGTCGGTTGTGAGCGCGACGGCCGGAAGCGGCGGCCTTTCTATCTCGAAGCGGTTCACGAACTCCGCGGCCACATGCTGCGCGTCCGCGGCCGAGCCGCCGTTGCCTATCACCATGAGCTTTCCACCGGACTTCAGCGCCTCGGCGATCAGCTCCGAGGCCTCGATGACCGCGGAGATGTTCCGTTCAGTAAAGAACCGCTCCTTTGCCTTGATGCTCTCATTGAATGAATTCAAGACGAGTTCTTCCATGTGACCCGTAGTGACGATACTCCTTCCCTGCCCATGTGAAGATTCCTTGGCTGCGAAAAAAATCTTCGAAGCAGCCAAGGCAGTCATTGCGAGGGCCTTTGGCCCGAAGCAATCTCCAAGTAATCGATTTCTTTCAATGACTCATCGCTGGATGCTTCACTTCATTCGCAATGACGATTCGGCTAAAATGCACAGCGTGCGCCTGTCTGCCGTGACTACGGCACAGGCAGGCATTATCCGCAGCTTGCTGCGGGAATGCGAGCGAATACAAAAGATATATTCCTTACATTTGAAGATTCACGCGGCTTGCCACGATGAACTTCAATTAACAGAGTATCCTTAAAGTATTGTCGCCTGTCTGACGTCACTGCACAGGCAGGCGCCGCGCCCTCCGCGGCTCACAATGACTACTTTTCCGCACCCTGTCAGGGGTATCTGATATTATCTTTCGTCCAAGGTGGGTGTCAAGTATTTATACGGTGCGGCGGGCTCCGGTCCATGGGCCACGTGGCTATATCCTGAACCTGCCGTCCTTCTGGACGAGCCTTCCGTCTATGTACAGTTTGCCGCCTTTTCTGAGGTCCTTTATCATGTCCCAGTGTATGGCGGACCTGTTCTTGCCGCCCGCCTCCTCGTAGGACCTCCCTATGGCAAGGTGCACCGTGCCGCCTATCTTCTCGTCGAAGAGTATGTCCTTTGAAAACCGGCTTATCCCGTAATTGACGCCGATGCCTAACTCCCCGAGGTACCTTGCACCCCTGTCCGTGTCGAGCATGGAGAGGAGAAACTCTTCGTTCTTATCGGCACTGGCCTCGACGACCTTGCCCTTCCTGAACCTGAGCCTTATGCCCGTGACCTCCCTGGCCTGGTATATCGCGGGCATCTCGTAGTATATGTACCCCTCGGCCGAGTTCTCCACCGGAGACATGAAGACCTCGCCGTCCGGCATGTTGTTCGATCCGTAGCAGGCGATCGCCTTTCTTCCCCGTATGCTCAACGTTAAGTCCGTGTCCTCTCCGACGATCCTTACCTCGCTTCCCTTGTCAAGGAGCCTCTTGAGCTTCATCTCCTCCTTCTTGACGCTTTTCCAGTCTATGTTGGTCGCGCCGAAGAGAAAGTCCTCGTACTCGGCGAGGCTCATGTCCGCCTCCTGGGCGAGGGCGTTCGTGGGGTAGTTGCACAGGACCCAGCGCTTCTTGTTGACGATCGTCTCCATTATCGGCATGAGCACCTTGCTCCTTGCGCCTACCTTCCCGGGGTCGATGTTTGAAAGCGCCTTCTTGTTCAGCGGCGCCCTTATGTTCACGACACAGTCTATGTTCTTCGCCTCGTAGTGCTTTATCCTGGGGAAGTTGAGGAGCTGCTGCTCCGAGGCCTTCTCATAGAAGATGTTCTGCGTCTCCTCGAAGGATATGCTGGTCATGGGATGGGCCCCGGCCTCCATGACCTCCCTGTAGACCTCCAGGACGAGGGGCTTTGCAAGCTCGCTCGACGAGCTTATGAGAACGGTCTCGCCCCTTTTGACACCCAGCGAATGACGGACAAGGATGCGTGCAAGCTCTTCAACCCTTGGATCAGCCATCTTCCCTCCCTTTTCTTCCGAAGTGTGCAGCGCGGTACAGGCCGCCGCGAAGCGTCCCCCTGCACGCATGCGCGCTGCCCGCAGCCCTTCCTGCAGGCTGCGAAGGGGGCTCTCAGCCGCGCCACCTCACACCCTGGCGGGTGTCCCTGGCCTCGAGGAGCCCCTCTATCCTTTCCTTTATGATGAACTTGTTCACACCCCACCGGGGTGCCACGACGTATCGTGCCGGCGCATCCCCGGAGAGCCTGTGAACCACGACCCGGGGCGGCAGGAGTTCAAGCGATTCTACCACGAGCCGCACGTATTCTTCAAGGCCGAGGGGCTTGAGCCCGCCTTTCAGGTACGTATCTTCCAGGGGCGTGCCGCAGAGGACCGTAAGCTGGTGGAACTTGATGCCCCATACCCCGAGCTCCGAGACGAACCTTACGGTGCCGAGCATGTCATCTTCCTTCTCCCCGGGAAGCCCGAAGATGACGTGCGCGCAGACGTCTATGCCGCGTCCCCTGGCCCTTTCGACGGCATCCCTGAAGTCGGCGGAGGTGTGCCCCCTTCCTATGCGCTCGAGTGTCGCGTCGTTTGCGGACTGAAGCCCCATCTCGAGCCACAGCGCCTTCCTGGAGCCTATCTCCTCGAGGAGGTCGAGCACATCGTCCGGAACGCAGTCCGGCCTTGTGGATATGCAGAGGCCCGCCACCTCGGGATGACGGACCGCTTCTTCATAGAGGTCCCTCAGGCGGCCCGTATCCGAGTAGGTATTGGTGTTCAACTGGAAGTACGCTATGAACCTCTCGGCCCCGTGCCTCTTTCTTACCCATTCCACGCCGGAGTCGATCTGTTCGGTTACGGTGCGCCTGCCCTTGTGGGCCTTGGGCACCAGGCCCGCCGGGTTGCAGTAGGCGCATCCGCCGCGTGACTTCGTGCCGTCGCGCGTGGGGCATGTAAAGCCCCCGTCCACGGTGACCTTGTAGACCTTGCAGCCGAAACGCCTTCTCAGATAGGCGGAAAGGGTGTTGTACCGTTCAGTCATGTCGTCCCCGTCCTTTCGAAGCTCCCGGGGCGGGCCTTACCACGACCGTCCTGTACTCCCTGACCGAGACCGTACCGGGCCTTGCGCCCTTGGGCTTCTGTACATCCGCTGCATCGGCACAGATGACCTCCACCTTCGCCGATGAGCGCGCCTTGCTGTAGTACGCAGCGATGCAAGCCGCCTCTTCCACGGCCTCCTCCGTCGGCCTCCTGCCCCCTGTCTTCAAAAGGACGTGCGCGCCCGGGACCCCCTTTGCGTGGAACCAGAGGTCTCCCCGGCTTGCGTACCTCCTCGTAAGAAGGTCGTTACCCCTGCCGCTCTTGCCGCAGAGTATCTCGAAGCCGTCCTTTGAAAGGAACCTCCTCACGGGCTCGGCGAGCGGCCTTCCCGTTCCTTCCCCGGCGGGTGGCCTGAGGTAGCCCGCCTCCATGAGCTCCTCTCTCAGGGCCTCAGCGTCCTCCTTGGTCTCCATGCACTCCCACTCGCAGAGGAGCCCTTCCGTGTACTCGATCTCCCGCTCGACCTCGGGTATGCGGTCTTTGAGCATCTCGAGCGCGGTCTTCGCCTTCCTGGCGCGCTTGAAGTACCTGTCCACGTTCTCGCGGGGCGAGAGAGCCGGGTCGAGCGGTATCCTGACCCTTTGCGGTGGTGTTGCGTAGTAGTCCTCCACCTCTATCCCGGTCACGCCCTTCTCGACCCTCTTGAAGTTGGCGAGAAGGAGCTCTCCGAGCCTGGAACACTGGATATCGGCCTCTGCCTTCCGCCTGTCGCCGATAAGGTTCTCGAGCTTTCTTTTCGCTCTTTGAGCCGCCCTTTTTATCACCTGCCTGAAGCGTCTTTTCTCGGCCTCGAGCTCTTCTGCGTCGACGAGCCTCGAGTAGTAACGGTCAGCGGCCTGGTTCCATGTCTCGCCCTCTAGGGGTGTGATCTCCTCTTCCCTCATCGAAAGGCCCTCTGGCAGCGTGAGCGGGGTAAGCCTCACCCCGGGCACCACGGTCCTTGCTGCCCCCTGGGGGAAGTAACGCAGGGCGTCCAGTACCACGCCGTCCTCGTCGAGGAGTATCACGTTGGATGATTTGCCCGTAAGCTCCGCAACGAGGGTGTAGCGGTGCCTCGTCTCTCTGTCCTCTTTGTCCCGCTTGACGAACCCGATACGCACTATCCTCTCGTCGTCGAGCTGGCTTACCCCCTCGATCCTCGCATCGTTGAGCCTGCTTCTCAAAAAGGCGCAGAAACGCAGGGGCACCGGCGGGTTCGGGTATCTTCTCGCGGTAAGGTGTATCCTCGAAAGGGTGGGGTGGGTCGATATGATGAGGTTGTGTTGCCTTCCCCTTGCGAAGACCTTGAAGATTATGTTCCTTGCATCCGGCTGATGGACCCTGGAGACCACGCCGCCGCGAAGTGTAGAGTCGAGCTCTGAGACTATCCTTTTAAGGAGCCTTGGACCCATGGTATGGATTTTAGCACAGTAGCGTGGAGAAGGTGAGGATCTTTTGCACTACAGTGGCCCGGAGGCGCACCGGACCGGAACCCCGCGGGCTTGAGGCCAAGGGAAGAGCATGGCCAAGACGTTCTCTGCAGGGAACAATCAAGGTCACCCCTGAAAAACTCCCTTTTGACATGCTTCATACTCTCTGGTATATTTGGACTGCTAAAAAATTCCGAGGGGCTGCCTCTGTCTTTACGGACAGGGCGGTCATTGCTACGGGTGCATGCGCGCCCGCAGATGCCCTGTACCGTGAGGTACCGGGGTGGCCTCCTCGGAAGCCACTAGCACATCTGCGGGCGCTTTTTTGTGCCCTTTGCTGAAAATCCGGGGAGGCGGGTGTTATGGACGTCAATAACAACGGAAGACATAACGGTGTCCATGGTATCTTGCGGATCGGCGAGCACATCGCGGCCATACAGGAGGCGAGGGACAAGATCATGCCGGTCATAATGCTCATGTGCAGTACCGCGGGGCTGAATCCGGATATGGGGGAGGTGCTTACAAAGGAACAGCTCGGAAACCTGGGCATCCTCCTCAAGGGGCTGCTGGACGAGGTCTTCAGTGCCGTGGACGGGATAGACGATATATACAGGCGAAGTATCTGTATCTGAAGCGGTCAGCTTGGACACCGGCTGATAATCATATAACCTTATTCTATAGGGGGCTCCAATGATATCTGCCACTGGCTCAGGTCGCTTTCTGAAAAAGTATTGTTCATTTGATTGGTCAGATACTCAAGAAGATCCTCTTGTCTTGGTTGACCGAATACAAGGCGGTAGACGGCAAGCATTCGTTTAAGTCGATGGAAATGCGGCACTTCCCTACTGAAGGCCAGGAGTGGAACACGCCTTTCTATTTGAGCACCTCCTTCAATTTCGTATAACCAATACGGTACGAGATCGCTTGCACCACTCGGCCGATCCTTTTTCGCCAGCTCAAACATAAAGCTCCAGGGGTCACCATTCCCGTCCCAAGCGCCTTTCAAGGCACTCAGGCCGTAAGACTTAGCCACGTTCTTTCGAATCGCATGGCCCTTGTATCTGTGAACACGCCCTTCGCGTTGCTCCAAGTCAACAGGATTACGTGGCAAGTTCCAGTGGATCACGGAGTGGCACCATGTGTGAAAGTCCAGGCCTTCCTGACCGATGGAAGTGGATGCCAAGATAAACGGCCTGAAAGGGGAGTTGAACGCCTCCCGAACAGTGTCGGCTCTAGCGACCGTCGCACCCGTTTCATCTTTCAACTCCGCGAATCGCAAGGCAAACCGGCAACGCATGTTGTAGCCTTCAAACTCTACCTTGCGGAGTTTCGGGCGCACAACGATTTCGTCAATCTGGAGCTGTGAAGTGCGGATCGAAAGAGATGAACCGATTGAATCACCAATTGCTTTTGCCCGCTCAGTCTCGGCCTCATCAATGACGCCGAGTGATTCAACCAAGCAATGCGCTTGCTCATCAAGTAGTGACTGAATATTGCCTTGGAGGCAATACCTTAGGGTAAGCTTCCAGTAAGATGTCTCCGGCTCGTTTCCCCGCAAGAGTGCGATGGTTTCAGGTAGATTGAACAACGTTCTGAAACCTTCTGAAATCCGCACAGCGCCGTAAAGCAATTCCGGAGCATCCCAATCAAGCGAGAAAGCAATTCGATGGAGTGCCCGAAGTGCACATACCCCTGGCCCAGCCACAGCCATTTGGGCAAGAACATGCATCAAATCCGCAGGAGGTCGTCCAAGAGGAGGATCAAGCTCACCATCCATGGCTTGACGGAAAAGCTCAAGGTGGTCCTTGAAACGTTCTCCACGCTCACCTGATCCATCTAAATTAACCGATGTCCATCCCATCTTCTCATCAACCATCCATTGGCGAAGAGCAGGGAAACTTGCCGCGTCCAGCATGGCGGGCACTGCCCAATGCCACCGTTGGTCCTCCGGCCCGCTGTCAGGGGCCCCCTTCAACAGCATCTGAATATGAGGCTTGAGTACCTCTGCAACTTGATCCAACAGCACGTCGGATGATATCAATCCACTCTCTGCACGGTCCAATGCCAGCTTCAAAGGGTCTACAAAGGATGCCAGAGTTGGGCATGGATACAAAAGGAGAAGCATCGACATTCCAGTCAGCCGCCCGTCAGCACTTCGTGTGAATCGTAGAAGAGGTCGTAACTCCTTGTACAATTGGTCGTGACTTAGTTGCTTGGGTAACGCAGCAAGCATCCTGCGCTCTGCTTCATACGAACATAGAGAAGCAATTGCATCAGGAACCACATTCCATGCTGAGAATACCAGGGCTTTTGTTACATCATGATTAATTTCGGCGTACGGTCCTTCCGGCTTGCTGTATGGCATGGAGGGCGGCATCCATAATGCTTTCCACAGCCCGTTGTCAATCGTATGGAAAAGTAAGTCGCGCATTCTTGGATTGGCTGGGTCCATCTCTCGGTAGGCTTGGATGTCGGCCTTCCGGAGAAGACGGCCGTTGTCGGCATTCAATGCCGCTAACAG
Organism: Deltaproteobacteria bacterium; assembly: GCA_015492495.1. Classification (GTDB taxonomy): domain Bacteria; phylum Desulfobacterota; class GWC2-55-46; order GWC2-55-46; family DRQE01; genus S146-62. Next base: position 21,624 of record WGEY01000074.1, read on the forward strand.
TTCATTCGAGGCATTCTCACATTGTTCTTCAAGCTTTCGCCGGAATTCATATCGTCTGAGGAAGTTGATGAGATAGGGGCTTGATTTCCAATATTCGATAATATCTCGCGCTCCTACGATCGAGGCGACTCGATCCGCAAGAACGGCCTCATGCAGATCGCGTGGTTGCAAAGAGGGCTTCTCACGAGTTTCATGTAACATGGCATCTTGTGCCTGAGTCATACTTATCCGTTCGGTACGTGACATGACGCGACGAAGCTGAGACTGCAGGCGATCCCGTGCATGACTGATGTCTGATCCTTTGTCCGGCACAAGAAGGTAAAGCGCCCGCCTGAATGCCTGGATTTCTCTCTTGACCTCCTCAACTGCAGCATCAGACTCAAACAAAAACCGTAAAGTATTCAAAAAGTCTGGATAATGATCGTCCTCCTGTTCGTTGTCGAACGAAAGCATCTTGTATGGCGTAGCCGACAAAAGCAGGGTTTTGACGCCTGGATACTGGAATAGCCTCTGAGCTAGTCGAGCCTCTGGATTGCTATAATCGAGCAGGTTCTTGAACCGCTGAAACTCATCAAGGATGATCAAGTCAGGCTCAAGCATTTCGAGGCTCATTTCGGCTAAACGAAATCGGAGCTCTGAAACTAGTTCAAGTCGCTCAGGATCATCCCACAAAACCCTCCGTTTGGATCGGGCGCAGAAGTCAGTTATTCGTTGGTGCAGCGCGTTGTCGGAGAGAATAATCTTCACGAAGCCATCCGCGATATTCTTATCCACGCTCTCCGGTTTCCATTCATGTGTCCACCACTGCCAGTTGTCGTCACTCACTCGGCACTGAAGTAGTCGACGTAAACCGGCGGGGCTGACCCTAAGGCGTTTTTTGAGAAGGTGATGGATTAGGGCTCGCTCCTGGACGTGGCCGTCCCGCGATTTCGGATCAAAACTCGTTCCAGGGGTCAGGCTGACGTAGTTCACATGGTTTCTACGGATATCAGCTATTTCCATCGGCAGCAGGGACAGCCGTGTTGGTCTTACAAATTCCTGCACTCCAGAAACGTTCAACCGGTGAATATTCTGAGATGCAATGCTGACGTTAGAACAAATATATACGATATCGACCCGGTCCACTTTACCCCGCAAGTGCTCTATCGCTTTAGCAATAATGCCGCGAGCAACAAGCGTTTTACCAAGGCCTACCTCATCAGCCACGAGAAATCGGTTAGTCGGATCAGGATCGAGATAGAAACGGCGAAATACATATTCCACGGTACGCCGCTGGAAATCCTTCAACCTGGCGAGAACGCGCTCGGTATCGTGCCTTTCCGTGCTCACGTGTTGGCCTCCGCCATAGCATCCTCGAAGATGTTCCACAATGCGATGAACTGTGGAGGCACAATCGATGCGGTTGTTTCATCACGCATCAATCGTCGTATAACCGCCTCCACGTCCTTGAGTTTCTTTGGGTTGCGGCTAAAGGCCCTGGTAAGTTCTTCGAGAATCGGTATCTCCCCTACAAAGGCTTCCGTCCACGAACTGGTACCACGCCCGTCATTGAACAAACTTCTGGTTTCGAGAACATCGCCAGCATACTCTCCGAGCAGCAAGAGAATGTATCGCAAGAACCCCTCACGATTATTAAGGACGAGCCTAAAAATGGCTTCATCTCGTTTTTCAGGAAGGCCATCTACCGGAAGATTCAGGACCATACGAAGCGATATTTTCTTAGCCTCTGCGACAAGATCGAAGGCAATGAGACCTGTAACAGACTCTGTGGCATATCGTCCAAGTCCAGCGGGTTCTCCGCGGGCCAAACCGCTCGAATCCGCTGCCCGGTCCTCTGAGACAGTGATTGGCCAGGCCCGGACCTGGGAAATCCCATCCATGGGAAGCTTTTCGGGGGACATGAGAGCTAACTCCCACGCATCCTCGCACGCTTGGCAGACAACCTTCAAGCGCGCTTCAGCCAAACGGTCTCGTGCTGTCTCGAGCGCTTTGCGCGCGCGTATCTCGTCATCATCAGGTTGTGCCGCTTCATCCGTTTGAACGTACTTTGAAAGGAGTGGGCCAAGACCACCTTCTTCCAGAAGCGATCCAACGCCGCCAATGCGGCTGGTCCTACCAATCAGCTCAACGAGTATCTCGGTATTGGAACGTTGAAGGAGAGCCGCGGCAGTTGCGTTTGCCGAACCAAGATAAAGGTGCGTCCGCCACCCTTTTTCGAGAACATATACTTTGGCATGGAGGCCAATGGTGTCACGCTGTTCCGCTTCCTCGCCATCCTCTGTCTCAGCAGCTTCGTCAAGCGTATACCACTGGTCGACTTCTTTGAGCACAACCGGTGTAAGTTGTTTCAGCTCGTCCGGCCTGGAGATAACGGCGGAAAACTCATCCGTCAGCTTGCTCAACCATGTAAGAGCATCCGCCGTCAAGAAAGGTGAAATGACGGCCATTCGTTTTGACCACGGTGGCGTCCATGATTTGCCATCGATTCCCAGGACATGAAAAGCCACACTCTCGAATCCATCAGGCAGTTCCCATGATACCTTCCTGACCTCCTCGGCAAGCCGTTTGGCCTGACGTTTTCTTGACCGCGAAACAGGTCGAGTACACATGGACGGAAGGGCCTGCAAGAACTCACCCAATCTGCGGTTGGCCGCGATGTAACGGCCTCCCGGCCTGCCTTCAAGTTGGAGCGAGATATCCCAAGAGCGGTCATAGGTTATGTTTCGCGATAAGACAAGGACCCTGATTAGCGGTGGTTCGTTGATTTCTGGTTGCACAAAACGCAGAACCCATATTTTCGGATGAAACGCTCCGCCACGCGGTGCCTTGACCGGCATGACCATGGACTCGAGTAAGCCGAATAGAACATTATCGCCTGATGGAGGTCTCATCCCGGTATGATCCACGTACACACTAAAGCGATCTGATAATCGGCGAAGGGATTCCAGCAGACGTATCGGATCGGCGTTTGTTATAGACGTGCGGTCTGCAAGCGCCAGGTTAGTCGGAAGAGAAAGTAAAGCGGCCGGGTCAAGGGAGTATGTGGTGGCCAAAGCCTGATCAAATACATATCCGGGCGGCGGGGTAACGGCGGCTGTATACAAGCTTCTCGCGTCAGGATTCAACATGGCCGCCCCCGTTTAATCCAGCATGAAGGTCAGCGAGCAGCCTTTTCACATTAGGCCACCGGTACGCCATCTGGCCAACACCGGCATAACCCTTCCACTGATCCCTCGCCCGAGAATTCGTGAAGCGAGACCGTACGCCCTTAAGCTGTCGTTCGCGCGAGCTTACAATATTTCTGCACTCGACATCATCGGTCACGTCGCCCCCGGTAGCTCGAACACGACGGATCCAAGCTGTAACAAATTCTTTTGTCCGCCTGGTGATGGTGTGCCCTCTTCCGATTATCAACTCCCATAAACCTTCAAGAGGAAGATCCCGTCTTTGGCAGTTCAGCAGCCGGGCCTTCCACTCGACCAAATTATCGCGGTGCTCTTTCTTTAGTTTCTTCCGGCCGGCTAGTTCCGCCAGCATAAGGTTGTACAGGAATGCTGCCCCATGCATGATAGTTGAAAAGAATTCCGCATAGTTCAGAATCTCTTTATGTTCTCTTGAAAACCCCCCGCAATCAGGATGCTGCCACGGAAAATCGCATTCAACAGGTTTAAAGCTCAGTGCTAAATGAGCTAAAAGGCTCTCCTTCTGGGATTTCAGAATGCGATCCAGCAGAAAGCTTGCTTCGTCCGGCTCCAGATTAAAGCTTAGGCCTTCGATCTTATCGGGGAAGCCGTCAGGGGGTTCAGGTAGTCGCGGATGCCATGTGAGGGTTTCAGACTCTGTAAAGTCGTCTTCCTCGTACCGACCTCGGATAGAATCACGACGCCGGTATACTTCGTCAATATAGCGATGATACTCATCCTGGGAACAGGATACCAAGCGAATACCCCAAACTCCCAGCCCGTTCCAGTAGACAGAACTGGGTAATCGCTTCAGAGCCTTCCCCGCAACTCTGCCAAAGATTCCTGCCTGATCCTCGTTTTCCAACAATGGTTCAACCAGAGCCATTTCCATCTGACGCGCTTTGATTGCAAAGTGAGGTGGCGCGATTCGCTTTCTTTCCAGTTCACGGTAGACCCATGGAACGAACAGCATGTACCGCAGTCTGGTCTGGATGGTACTAGTGCCTGGAAACAGCGTATCAGCAAACGAATCCCTAATCGCGCCCAGGCCAAGTTCATCCCGACTCTCCTTCTCCTGGAAGAGCGAGAGGATGCGTAACGCTCTATCTCGAGCAGTTGGATCATGGTCTATCCATGTCAAGGTAGACGGCATTTGGCAAACCTTTGTTGTCCTCTTCGGGAATCGGGAGAAAAACCCTCGCCTTTAGTACGCCCGCAGGGCCGAAAGTAAATTTCTCAGGGGGATGTAATAGACGTGCGGATTTTAAGGTGCGTACCCGTTTTGCAGGTTTTGGCGGCTGGATTATAGAGGTTTTTAAGCCGCAACGTACTGACGGACATCCACCTGGACACCCTTTTTTGCCGCCTCTTCCGCTGTGCTCATGAGCCGTGCCGTAACCTCCTCAACCCACCTATGCTTCTCCGCGGTTTGAGCAGACCTCCGCAGGGACACCCTTGATAACCAGGGTCATCTCACCTCGCTCAAGGATAACCGTTGCCTTGCCGGGCTTGGTTTCACCATTTTTACAGATTACGCACATCATGGCTTCTTTCTCCTTTTAAAACCAAGCTCCCATTCATTAAGATCCGGCTCGTGTACCGTGACAATGATAGTTTCCTCGACGTTATCTGCTGCAACTACATGCAAGGGCCGTTTTCCGGACCATGTCAGGACCAGCCTGCTGGGATATGGCCTGTCATTATCATACTCTTCTATCACTTCACCTGTCAATAGTGCCTAACGCACGTCTTCACGGCTTATCCCGCACTCGAACATGCGCTGGATTGCATGGATCCTGAAAACCAACCTGTTTGAGGAGATGCTGGCTACAAAGAATTATTTGTCGCTTTGCTTTTTAAGACGGGTCTGTCGTGACAACCCCGTAACCCCGCCTTGCTTGCTGAAGGCGATACCCTGCTCCTTGGGCTGGAACGGACGTGTTCGGAGAGTAATTCTTAAAGTTCTGGCGGAGGGCAAGGGACTCGAACCCTCAAGGGCGTTAACCCGGCGGTTTTCAAGACCGCTGCCTTACCAATTAGGCTAACCCTCCTTGCATGAAGATTCGCGGCAGGCCGGGGCCTCCGCGCAGAAGGCCCCATAAAAAACATTAACCCATTTTCTCGATCTTTTCAAGCCCGCCCATGTAGGGCCTGAGCGCTTCCGGCACGACCACCGAGCCGTCCTCGCACTGGTAGTTCTCGAGTATGGCGACAAGGGTCCTTCCCACCGCAAGGCCCGAGCCGTTGAGCGTGTGCACGAAGCGGGGCTTCGCACCCCCCGGCCGGTACCTTATGCCGGCCCTCCTTGCCTGGAAGTCCTCGAAGTTGGAGCAGGAGGATATCTCGCGGTAGGTCCCCTGGCCGGGCAGCCAGACCTCGAGGTCGTAGGTCTTGGCCGATGAAAACCCGGTGTCCCCGGTGCAGAGAAGCACGACCCTGTAGTGCAGGCCGAGCCTCCTGAGCACCTCTTCGGCGTCCGCTGTGAGCCTTTCCAGCTCGTCGTAGCTGGTCTCGGGGGCCACGAACTTCACAAGTTCCACCTTGTTGAACTGATGCAGCCTTATGAGCCCCTTCACGTCCTTTCCGTACGAGCCCGCCTCCTTGCGGAAGCACGGGGTGTACGCCGTGTAGTATATGGGGAGAGTGGCCTCGTTGAGTATCTCCTCGCGGTGTATGTTCGTGACCGGGACCTCGGCCGTCGGCACGAGGTAATGATCCCAGCCTTCTATCTTGAACTGGTCGTCTTCGAACTTCGGGAGCTGCCCCGTCCCCACGAAGCACTCGCTCTTTACCATGAACGGCGGCAGCACCTCCCTGTAGCCGTGCTCCCGGGTGTGCAGGTCAAGCATGAAGTTTATGAGTGCCCTCTCCAGAAGGGCGCCGGCGCCCTTCATGAGCGCAAACCTCGCACCGGCGAGCTTACCGGCCCTCTCGAAGTCGATGATACCGAGTGACTCGCCTATCTCGGTGTGTTCTTTCGGGGTGAAGGAGAACCCCGGCTTTTCGCCCTCGACCCTCACGACAATGTTGTCGTTATCGTCCCTGCCCACCGGAACCGACGGGTGGGGCAGGTTGGGTATGTTGAGGAGAAGATCCCTGAGCCCCTCCTCGCACTCGGCGACCTCCCTGTCGAGGGACTTTGTCCTCGCGGAAACCTCCTGCATCTCCGCTATGAGCCCGGAGGCGTCCCTGCCCTCCTTCTTGAGCCTGCCTATCTCCTCGGAGGTCCTGTTCCTTCTCTCCTTGAGCCCCTCCACCTCCTTTAGGAGCGCCCTGCGCCTTTCATCGAGCTCCCTGAAGGGGGAGAGGTCTATCCCTTCGTCCCGCGTCTTGAGCCTCTTTTCAGCCTCTTCGAGGTTCTCTCTCAGGTACCTTATATCCAGCATCTTCTCTTGTCCCGCCGCGCCTGTTTCTTGAGGATGCACGCAGACGCGCATCCCTGCGTGCGCTTCACCCGTTACAGGCTGGGCTTCAAAACGTGTTTTAAGCGGTCGATAAGTGGCAACTGCCCGCCCTGGAAAAATTTAAACCTTTTTCCATCTCTTGTAAAGGTTGTTTTCAACGCCGAGGGAGTCGAGTACCTTGCCGACGACGAAACACACCATATCATCGACCGATGCGGGCCCGTGGTAGAAGGCGGGCATTGCGGGCAGTACGGTGACCCCCATCCTTGCGAGCTTCAGCATGTTTTCGAGGTGTATGGCATTCAAGGGGGTTTCCCTGGGCACAACGACCAGCCTGCCCCCTTCTTTCAGCATGCAGTCCGCGGCCCGTTCTATGAGGTTCGTTGATGCACCCGAGGCGATCCTCGCCAGCGTACCCATGGAGCACGGGCAGATCACCATGGCCCTGTGCTGGGAGGATCCGCTCGCAAGCGGGGATGAAAGCTCGTCCGAGGGGGTGTAGGAGAGCGTGCCCTCGAGCCGTTCGGTTCCGTGCCGCTCGAGGTATCCCCTTATGATACCTGCCACGTCACCTCCCTTGCAGTCGACCCCGGCCTCCTCTTCAAGGAGCAGAAAACCGCAAGGGGAGATGAGCATATCCACACGATCCCCCCTCCTCAAAAGTTCCCCCACGAGCCTGAGCCCGTAGGCCGCCCCGCTTGCGCCCGTAAGCGCCACCGTATAAGAAGCCAAAGACCCTCCCGTCGTTTAAAGGTTGTGCGGACAGGTCCCCTAGGACCGGCAGGCAGAAATTTGCCCGGTACCAGGCGGTACCGGGCCTGTAGACTCAGGGCTCTTTCCCCTGGATATCATTCCTTCAGGTCTATCGCCACGTAAAGGACACTGGATCCTCTCCGGATGAGGAAGAGCACCACGTCTTTCTTCTTGAGGACCTCCTTGAGCCGGCGCTTGAACTCCCTGACATCCGACACAGGGCGCCGGTTCACCTCCTTGATGATGTCGCCGCGCCTGATACCGGCGTTTGCGGCCGGACTGCCGCGCCTTACGGTGTGAACCAGGACCCCGCTCGTTTCCTTGAGGTTGAACCTTTCCGCGAACTCCGGTGTGATGTCCTGGACGATGATGCCGAGCTTCTTGCCCGAGGCGAGCTCGTCGGCCTCTTCCACCCTGGCCTCCTTGTCCTCACGTTTCTTGCCGATCTTTACGAAGAGGACCTTTTCCTTGCCGTCCCTTATGACCTTGACCTTGACCTTCTTGCCCGGCGGTGTTGCGGCGACCGTTCTGGGCAGGTCGTTGAGCTCGCCTATCGGCTTGCCGTCGAACTCGATTATGATATCCCCGGGCTTTATGCCGGCCTTCTCCGCGGGATCGCCCGGTACGACCGAGGAGACGAGCGCGCCCTTGATCTCCTTGAGCCCGAAGGACTGTGCCAGCTCCGGCGTCACATCCTGTATGGTGACACCGATCCAGCCCCTGGTGACCCTGCCCTCCTCCTTGAGCTGGACCAGGACCTCCTTCACCATGTTTATGGGGGTTGCGAAACCTATGCCCTGGCCGCCGGCGATTATGGCGGTGTTTATGCCCACGACCTCGCCCTTCTGGTTGAAGAGCGGTCCGCCGCTGTTACCAGGGTTGATGGACGCATCGGTCTGGATGAAGTTGTCGTAAGGGCCTGCGCCGATGACCCTGCCCTTCTGGCTCACTATCCCGGCGGTCACGGTGCCGCCCAGGCCGAAGGGGTTGCCTATGGCAAGCACCCACTCGCCTATCTCGAGCCGGTCCGAGTCGCCGAGGGTCGCCGCGGGCAGGTCCTCTCCGGCGTCTATCTTTATGAGCGCCACGTCGAGCTTGGCATCCTTGCCGATGACCTTGGCCTTGTACTCCTTCTTGCTGTTTGCGGAGAGCGTGACGATGATCTCGGTGGCGTTCTCGATGACGTGGTTGTTCGTGAGTATGTAGCCTTCCTTGTTTATTATGAACCCCGAGCCGAGGCTCTGCCTCTTGAACTCCCTCTCCCGGTCTCCGAAGAACCTGAAGAACTCGTCGCCGAAGAACTCCTCGAACGGTGTCCTGAACTCGGGGAACGGCACCATGGGCCTCCCCTTGACCACCTGTGTCGTGGATATGTTGACCACCGTGGGCATGAGCCTCTTCGCCAGTGCGACGAACGACGGAAGCCCGGCGGAAGACACCTCCTTTGCCGAAGGCTCCTTCCAGAAGTCCTGTGCGTCGGTCGGACCGATTATGTCGAGCCTTGTCGTGACCGCCACGCCCACAAAGACAGAGACGAGGGCCACGAGCACAAGCGTCTTTATTCCGAACCTTTTATGTTTCGTATCCATTGATAGTGTCCTTGTGAAAAGGGGAAGGCTGCCCCTAACCGGCCTTTGCGCAGAACTTCATGCGAAGGTCGTAGAGGATGTTTTCGATGAGGGCCGACTCGGCCTCGGTAAGGTTTCCCTTTGTCTTCTCCTCAAGCATAGCGAGTATGTCGATGGTATGCCTGGCAAGCGTCCGGTTTACTTCTTTCTTTTTTGTCTCCGGGTTTTCTATCTCGCCGAGGTGCATGAGAGCGGATGTGGACAGGGAAAGGATAAAGGTGGAAAAGTCTGCCGGAGGAAGCGACTGCTCTTCCGGGCCAGGCTGCTCCCCTGTGCGGGCCTTCTCCGTACCGGCCCCTGCGGCGCCCTCGCCTTGTTTTTCTGTGGACCTCTTCTCTTCTTCCATGACCACGAACAAACCGGCAGGCTACTCTACATCCACCTTGATATGTCTCGAAACCGGTTCCTTTGCCTTGGGTGCGACTATCTCGAGCACGCCGTCACAGTAGCTCGCCTTCACACCGTTCTTGTCTATCACGGCCGGAAGGGTAAAGGTCCTCTGGAAGGTGCCGTAGGAGCATTCCATCCTGTGATAGTGCTCGTCTTCAAACTCCGTCCGGAGTTTCCTCTCGCCCCTGAGGCTCAGGACGTCGTCCTTTATCTCAACATCCACCCCGTCGATATCGATCCCGGGCAGTTCGATCTTCAGTATGACGGCATCGTCCGTCTCGTAGATGTCGGTAGGAGGAGACCACACGCACGTTGACGGCTCCTCAAGGCCCTCGCACATCGAGAGCGCCTCGTCGAATATGCGCGTGATCCTTTCCTGCAGGAAGAGAAGGTCCTTAAAGGGTGTTCTCTTAACAAAAGCCAAGCAAAGCCCCTCCCTGAGACGTAAGCGGGGTCTTAGGGTGCAGGGAAGTTCAGATCCCATGCGCCGGATAACCCGGCGGCAATATACGGGAAGTACTCAGACCCCGTAACTTCATGATATTTGATTTCTCGCCGCTTGTCAAGAAAAGGGCTCGCTCAGACACCGGCCTTCTCCGCGACCCCGGTCCCGGCCTTTGACAACACGACCTTGCCGTCGACCACGTCCACGACCACGGTGTCCTCCTCCCGGAACTCGCCCTCGAGGATCTTTGTTGCAAGGGGGTCCTGTATCTCGCGCTGCAGGAGCCTCTTAAGCGCCCTTGCGCCGTATGTCGGATCGTAACCCGTATCGGCAAAGTGCTCGCGGGCCCTGTCCGTGAGATCAAGTTTTATCTTCTTGTCCTTGAGGAGCTTCCTTATGCGTTCCACCTGGATGTCGACGATGTCCTTCATCTGTTTCCGCGTAAGCGGATGGAAGATTATCGTATCGTCGACCCTGTTGAGGAACTCGGGCTTGAATGTGCTGCGCAGGACCTCCATGACCCTCTGCCTTATCTCCTCGTAGTCCTTCTCCTCGAGCTCGGTTATGTACTGGCTGCCGAGGTTGGAGGTCATGATTATGACCGTATTCCTGAAGTCCACGGTCCTGCCGTGGCCGTCTGTGAGCCTTCCGTCGTCGAGTATCTGAAGGAGTATGTTGAACACCTCGGGGTGGGCCTTCTCTATCTCGTCGAAGAGAACCACCGAGTACGGCCTCCTCCTTACGGCCTCGGTCAGGTAGCCGCCTTCCTCGTATCCCACGTACCCCGGAGGAGCACCTATAAGCCGCGCCACGGTATGCTTCTCCATGAATTCGCTCATATCGAGCCTGACCATGGCCCGCTCGTCGTCGAAGAGAAACTCTGCAAGCGCCCTCGCGGTCTCGGTCTTTCCCACGCCTGTGGGGCCGAGGAAGATGAAGGATCCTATGGGACGGTTCGTATCCTGCAGCCCGGCCCTCGCCCTTCTGACCGCGTTGGCAACCTTCTGAAGGGCCTGGTCCTGGCCCACGACCCTCTTGCGCAGCTCGTCCTCCATCCTCAGGAGCTTCTCCCGTTCGCCCTCCATCATCCTTGACACGGGTATGCCGGTCCACTTGGAGACGACCTCCGCCACGTCCTCGGCGTCCACCTCCTCCTTGAGCATCCTCTGGGCGCCCTGGAGCTTTTCGAGCTCCTTCTGGTCCTCTGAAAAGGCCTTCTCGAGCTCGGCCAGGCGTCCGTACTTAAGCTCGGCGGCCCTGCCCAGGTCACCGGCCCTCTCTGCCTGCGCCGCCTGGACCTTGACCTCCTCTATCTCCTTCTTCCTCTTCCTTATGCGGTCTATTATCTCCTTCTCCTTCTTCCACTGAGCCTTGAGCACCTCGCTCTTGCCCCTGAGCTCCTCGAGCTCCTCCTCTATCTTCCGGAGCCTCTCCATGGACTGCTTGTCGGTCTCCTTCTTGAGCGCCTCGCGCTCTATCTCGAGCTGTATTATGCGCCTTTCGATTTCGTCTATCTCTGTGGGCATGCTGTCTATCTCTATCCTCAGGCGCGAGGCCGCCTCGTCTATGAGGTCTATGGCCTTGTCCGGAAGGAACCTGTCGGTTATGTACCTGTTCGAGAGCGTGGCAGCCGCGACTATCGCGGAGTCGGCTATCCTCACGCCGTGGTGCACCTCGTAGCGCTCCTTGAGCCCCCGCAGTATGGCGATCGTGTCCTCCACCGACGGCTCGCCCACGTAGATGGGCTGGAACCTCCTCTCTAGCGCCGCGTCCTTTTCGATGTACTTGCGGTATTCATCGACGGTCGTTGCGCCCACGCACTTGAGCTCGCCCCTGGCGAGCGCGGGCTTGAGCATGTTGGAGGCGTCCATCGCGCCCTCGGCCGCCCCGGCCCCGACCAGTGTATGGAGCTCGTCTATAAAGAGGATCACCTCCCCGCCGGCGTCCGCTATCTCCCTCAGGAGCGCCTTGAGCCTGTCCTCGAACTCGCCGCGGTACTTGGTCCCGGCAATGAGCGCGCCCAGGTCCAGGGCAAGGAGCCTCTTGTCCTTGAGCGCATCCGGGACGTCACCCGCCACTATCCTCTGTGCAAGAC
>WGEY01000075.1 GCA_015492495.1 Deltaproteobacteria bacterium
CCGTTCTTGATGAGGATGCCCTCCCTTGCGGCGGCCCCGCATCCGACGAGTACGGCGGCCGGTGTTGCGAGCGCGAGTGCGCAGGGGCACGTTATTATGAGGACCGCGACGGCGTATATGACCGCATGGGATGGGGAATGAACGGACCAGTAGAGGTATGTAAAGGCGGCGGTTGCGAGTATGAAGGGAACGAAGTAGCCGGCTATCCTGTCGGCTATCCTCTGTATCCGCGCCTTGTGCATCTGTGCATCCTCTACAAGGCGGGCTATCCTTGCAAAGACCGTGTCCTTGCCGGTCTCCGTGACCCTGAACCTGAAGACCCCGTCCATGTTCCTCGTTGCCCCGTAGACCTTAGCACCCGCCGCCTTGGCGACCGGGTGCGACTCACCGGTGAGCATCGATTCGTCGATCCTCGATTCCCCTTCGGTTATCACCCCGTCCAGCGGGACCTTCTCACCGGGCTTGACCTCCAGGATGTCACCCACTGCCACGGCCTTTACCGGCACGACCTCCCTCGCTCCGTCCCTTATGACCGTCGCGGTATCCGCATCGAGCGAAACGAGCCTCGCCGTCGCGCCCCATGCCTTTTTCTTAGCCGCGGCCTCCAGGTACCTGCCTGCGAGTATGAGGGCAATGAACATGGCCGTTGAATCGAAGTACACGTCCCCCCTTCCCCTCACGGTCGCCCAGGCGCTGTAGAAGAAGGTTATGAGCGAACCGAGCGCCACGGGCAGGTCCATGGTCATGGCCCTGTTCCTGAGGCCGTTCAGGCTGCCCTTTATGAACGGGGCACCAGAATAGAAGACCACGGGGGCCGTCACAACGAGGCTCGCCCATTGAAGGAAGTTCCTGAACTCGCTCTCTATACCCCAGAAGTAGCCTGCGTACAGCCCTTCGGCAAAGAACATGGTCGCCGCGGTCCCGAACGCGGCCACCGCGAGGCGGACCAGCATGTCGTTCTTCTTCCTTGCGAGCACAGCCTCCGTGCCTTGGGCATCGTAAGGCGCGGCGCCGTAACCCAGTGAGGTCACCTTTGAAAGCACCCTTCCGAGCGTTGTTGTGCGGCCGTCCCAGCGCACCGTCATCCTGTGCGTGGAGAGGTTCACCGAGGCTTCAATGACACCGGGCATCTTCCCTACAACCTTTTCTATGAGCCATACGCAGGCGGCGCAGTGTATACCCTCGACCATGAGGGATGCCTCCTTGATATCCCCGCTGCTCCTTACGAACTCCGGGTCATCGTCGATCTCAAGGTCCTGCGGCTGAATGGAAGGGGGCCTCAAGGGCCTGCTGCCGGTCCGCTTTTCATAGTAGCCCTCAAGTCCTGCGTCGAATATGTACCTGCACACAGAGAGGCAGCCCTGGCAGCAGAAGGCAAGCTCCTTTGCTCCGAAGGTTTCATAGAGGGGCTCCGGCGCGCCCTGGCCGCAGTGAAAGCACTCCGCGGCCTCCCTGCCGTCGCCGGCCCTGGGGTATCTCCTTGCAGCAGCCTCCATCCTACACCCTTATCCTGAAGGTCTTTTCCATCCCGTCACCCCCCCGGTCGACCGTCACGTTGATGTCCCAGAAGCCCTCGAGGGGTATGGCGATCTCCCCGCTGTAGTAGGGGCCGGCCGGGGAAAGGTCGAAGGTCCTGTCGTACCTGTCCGTAGCTGGTCTTCTCAGCACAACCCTGACCCTGGCGTCTTCAAGGACCATGCCCGACTTGTCACGCACGTAGACCCTTACACCGTTCGGTCCGCCGGCCCTCGGTGTGCCGTCAAACGAGAACTCTATGCGCCAGCCGAGCCTCTTTTCGTTCTGCAGGCGGTCGTTGTAGAAGAGCCCCTTCACGTAGTAGTCCTCGTCCGTCAGGCCGTCGTCGGTCTTGACGGCCAGAAACAGGAGTGTGAAGTTGGCCGCGAATACAACCCCGAGAAGGGTTGCTATGGCCCACGGCCACAGAGACGTCGTCCTTTTCATCACCTGCTCCATCTTTCAGAACCTCCCTTTCCGTCTGCTGTACCTGGTAAGTTGTTCATACCCCCGGCTAAGGCATGAGGAACGTGCTCTTGCGGGCGGCCTTGAGCCTCGGGTCGTCGACGTCCTCTATGACGAAGAGAAACGGGTTGACCCTACTTCTCAACCTCTCCCTTTCTGCTATGAGCACCAGTGTCGTACGGTAAACCTCGCCGCTTCCGACCAGTATGGGGTTAGTGCCGGTGATGATATCGGCCTCTATACCCTTTACCCTGATCATGTACCTGTGCGGTGCGCTGTCCATGTTCATGGCCTTGATGGTATAGACATTCGAAAGCCTGCCGTCGCTCGTCGTCTGGTAGAGCGATCTCCTGTCGCGCAGGACCTCGAGGTCCAGCGGGACCCTTGTACCGAGCTTGTAGACCATCGCGCCGAGGAGTACCACGAGCACCAGGGCGTATACGACAACCCTGGGCCTCAGGATCCTGCCCGCCCCTTCGGTGAGCGACCTGAGCGAGCCGTACCGTATCAGGCCCTCCGGGCGGCCGAGCTTCCTCATGACCATGTTGCAGGCGTCGACGCACTGGGCGCAGGCGATGCATTCGTACTGGAGCCCGTCCCTTATGTCTATGCCGGTGGGGCACACCTGGACGCAGAGCGTGCAGTCGACGCAGTCCCCGCGCCCCTCACCGCCCTGCTTTCTTGCCGGCCCCCTCGGCTCCCCGCGCCCTGCGTCGTAGCCTATTATCAATGTATCCTGGTCGAAGAGCGCGCTCTGAAAGCGCCCGTACGGGCAGGGGACAAGGCACATGAGCTCGCGCAGGAAGCCGCAGTCGCCGTAGGTTGCAAGCGTGAAGAGCCCGAGCCAGAAGATGTCGGAGGGGGTGAGGTTCAGGCCCACGAGCCTCTCAAGCAGCCGGTCCGAGCCCGTGAAGTACGCCAGGAACGTGAAGGCCGTAGCGAATGAGAAGACAAGCCAGGCCCCGTGCTTGAGCGCCTTCTTCAGGAACTTTTCAGCTGTCCACGGGGCCTCATCGAGCCTCATCCTCTCCCTCCGGTCGCCCTCTATCATCCGCTCCATGGACATGAAGATGTCCGTAAATACCGTCTGCGGGCAGGCGTATCCGCACCAGAGCCTGCCGGCGACGGCGGTGAACATGAAAAAGGCGATCACGAGAAAGATGATGAGGAAGGCCAGGTAGTAGACCTCCTGGGGCCATATGATAAGGTTGAATATGTAGAACTTCCTCCCCGGTATGTCGAAGAGGAGGGCCTGCCTGCCGTCAAGCCTGAGCCACGGCAGGATGAAGTAGGCCCCTAAGAGGACCGCGCTCACCGACCACCTGATGGTCCTGAACCTGCCCGAAACCCTCTTGGGGTATATCTTCTTCCTTTTCCCGGATCCCTGTGACATCACATCTCCCGGTGACGCTGCGGTCATGCACAAGCCCTACCATTCATTCCCCGCCGCCGAGGCTGTGAACAAAGGCCGCGACCTTCGCTATCTTCGCCGCTCCGAGCTGGGACGCCCATGAGGGCATGCCGTTTGCCGTCCCCTCGGTTATGGTCTTGACGATCATGTCGGGCTTTCCGCCGTAGATCCACTCCTTGTCCGCGAGGTTCGGCCCTATGCCGGTGTCACCCAGCGCCTGGGCGCCGTGGCACGGGGCGCAGTTGCGGGCGAATATCTGCCTGCCTTCTTCTATGGCCTTCTGGTCGTTTATCAGCGCGTATACGTCAACGCCCTTGGGCCTCAACGCCGCATAACGCTTCTCTGCCCTTGCCACCTCCTCTTCATACATCTTGGCCGAGCTCCATCCGGACAGCCCCCGCCAGAACCCCGGGTACACGATGAGATACACGACCGCTATCAGTATGGTCAGGTAAAAGAGCCACATCAGCCAGCGGGGAATGGGGTTATCGTACTCTTCTATGCCATCTATGGAATGACCGATCTTCTTCGGCATGTCAAAACCTCCCTTGTGAGAACGTTCAAAGACGCCCGACCGTCCGCGGCCGGGCCGCCCCGCAACGTGTTGCGGGGGCTCCAACCTTGTTTACTGCTAAGTAAACTCTTATTTATTTGTCATTGCGAAGGGCGAAGCCCTGAAGCGATCCCCTTCCTTGATCTACGCGGCTTCCCGAGATTGGAGGAGATCTAAATACTTCTCCTCCCCGGCAAGGTTGCTTCGCCCATTGATTTCGCTCGCCTCATCCATGCGCATCCGGAGTCGACGGGCAAGCCGGTGCTACACTTCGCAATGGCTATCCCGCGAATCAACCAAGAGGACCCTAATCCTCGGATAAGGGGATCTTCCTGTATTCTTCAAGCCTCTTGCTTTTCCTCCTCAAGACCCAGTAGAGGATGCCGCAGTAGGTGAGAAAGAAGCTCACGAGTACCGCGGACTTGCTGACGACAAGAAACCTCTCCATGGTTCACCTCCTCTTTACCGCTGTTCCGAGTGATTGCAGGTACGCTATCAACGCGTCGAGCTCGGTCTTGCCCTGGAGCGCGGCCGGCGCCGCTTCTATCTCCTCGTCCGTATAGGGTACCCCTAACTTCCTCATGGCCTCCATCTTGGTCCGGATGCGGCTTGCGTCGAGCTCTGTTTCGGCAAGCCACGGGTACCTCGGCATGACCGACTCGGGCACAATACTCCGCGGGTCGTTCATGTGCTGCACGTGCCATGAATCCGGGTACTTCCCGCCGACCCTGGCAAGGTCCGGCCCGGTACGCTTCGATCCCCACTGGAAGGGGTGGTCGTACATCGATTCCGCGGGCTTCGAGTACGGGCCGTACCTCTCGGTCTCGGCCCGGAAGGGCCTTATCATCTGGGAATGGCAGTTATAGCAGCCCTCCCTTATGTAGATGTCCCTGCCCTCCAGTTGAAGCGCGGTGTAGGGTTTGACCCCCTCGAGGGGCGGTATGGTGCTCTTGAGAAAGAAGAGCGGGGTTATCTCGACGAGCCCGCCTACGCTTATGAGGCAGCCGACCAGGATGGCCATCAAAAGGCCGTTTTTTTCTATGACTTCATGCTTCATGCAAGCCTCCTCTCAGCCGTCTTGGCGGTCATTATGGTGTTGTAGGCCATGACAAGCATGCCCCCGAAGAAGATCAGGCCGCCTATGAGCCTCATCACGTAGTAGGGGTGCATGGCCGCAACCGATTCCGCGAAGGTGTATGTAAGGGAGCCGTCTGGGTTCACGGCCCTCCACATGAGGCCCTGCGTCACCCCGGAGATCCACATGGCGACGATGTATATCAGTACGCCTATGGTCGACATCCAGAAGTGCGTGTTTATGAGCTTGGAGCTGAACATCTCCTTTCTGCCGAAGACCCTCGGGATCATGTAGTAGAGCGCCCCGATGCTTATCATGGCAACCCAGCCCAATGCGCCGCTGTGGACGTGGCCTATGGTCCAGTCGGTGTAGTGGGAGAGCGCATTCACGGTCCTTACCGCGAGCATCGGCCCCTCGAACGTGCTCATGCCGTAGAAGGACACGGCCACTATCATGAACTTCAGTATGGGGTCGGTCCTGAGCTTGTCCCACGCGCCCTTGAGGGTCATTATCCCGTTGACCATACCGCCCCATGAGGGCGCTATCAGCATGATGCTGAAGGTCATACCCAGCGTCTGGGTCCAGTCGGGAAGGGCGGTGTAGAGAAGATGGTGCGGTCCGGCCCAGACGTAGATGAATATCAGCGTCCAGAAGTGCAGTATCGACAGCCTGTAGCTGAATATCGGGAGGTTCGCCTGCTTGGGCAGGAAGTAGTACATGATCCCGAGGAAGCCGGCGGTGAGGAAGAATCCGACGGCGTTGTGACCGTACCACCACTGGACCATCGCGTCCTGCACCCCGGCGTAGATCGGGTAGGACTTGAAAAGACTCACCGGCAGCTCGAGCGAGTTGAAGACGTGCAGCACGGTGATCGCTATTATGAGCGCCATGAAGAACCAGTTGCCGACGTATATGTGCTTTTCCCTGCGCTTCCATATGGTGGCGAAGAAGTTCACCCCGAGAAGGATCCAGACCACGGCGATGAGTATGTCGATCGGCCACTCGAGTTCGGCGTACTCCTTGCCCGTGGTTATGCCCAGCGGCAGCGTAAGAGCCGCGAGGACTATTATGAGCTGCCATCCCCAGAAGGTGATGCTGGCGATCGTGTCGCTGAAGAGCCTCACCCTGCAGGTCCTCTGCACGGAGTAGTAGATCGCCGCAAAGAGGACGCACCCTCCAAAGGCGAATATCACGGCGTTTGTGTGCAGGGGCCGTATCCTGCCGAATGATAGGCTCGGCATGTCGAGGTTCATTACCGGGAAGGCGAGCTGCGAGGCTGCTAGCACGCCAACCAGCATGCCGACGATCCCCCATACGACGGCCATGATGCAGAACTTCCTTACGATGGCGTCGTTGTACTTGGTAACAGCTTCTTCCGACATACAAGGATCTCCTTTCCGTTGTTATTGTGACTTATGTAAACATCCGTAGCGGACGCCGGGCCGGCTCGGACCGGCGTCCGCGCAGCCGGATGATGCCTGCACCCGGCTGTGTTCCTGCACCGGGCGGATCAAACCGCCGCAGAAGTCCTGACGCGTGGCCTGCAGGTGAACGGGGCGAAACTTCCCTGCACCTGAAGACCCCGCGGCAGGCCGGGGGGATTGTATGTTGAAGCCCTGGGAAGGGGCGTTGTGGCCATATCATACAAAAAAGGTCTTGTTGGTCTTTAATATTGCAAAAATTTTACGGTCCGGCTACCCCGGCCCTCTCCAATCCTCTACTGTTTTGATGAAAGCGGCCTCTTCCGGCATGCAGCCCGGCACGCCTGCCGGCGGACAATGGACAGGCGGCCTGCTGCGCTCATGGGCATGTTCGCCCGGCACCGCCGAACAGACTTGGGGGTCAACACCCCCAACATCCCCGCAGCGGCAACCGGACATTACGGATAATTTTAGTCTTCAAATATTTTTTGTCAAGAAAAAAATGATTCCATCATGTTTTATTCCTCTGAAGCGTGACATTGCACGGCACGCACCTCCTCCACGCCTCTTCAGCTCAAGGGATGGAAGAAAAATACCCGCAACGCGACCACAATAAGTGCGTACAATATGTAGAGCCTTTCCCGGAGAGTCCCGATAGGTTCTTATTTTTCTCTCCGGTCTCACCTTCGCTTGCCGGATCACCGCTCCAACACCCGGCTTGGGCGGACGTTTGCCTCGGGCGGCTTCGAGGTAGCTATGTCCGCTACCTTTTGAAAAAACGGTTTGACAGAAGCCCGCTGCCTTAATACAATAAAATCCGATTTGTCACGTTTTATTGATACAGCACAGCACCTGCCTGTGCCGGTACTACAGACAGGCGCTGCTTGGTTGAAACACCGCAGCAGAACACCAAGAGGATGCAACGTGCGACCGCACCCGCCTCGCTCACGGATAGACCGAGCCGGACCCGTTCTATACCCTTTACTCTGTCTCGCAGGCGATGCTCTCTTGGCTGATCAAGGCCGCGGTTTTGCCGCCAATCAAGAAGACATGAAGAAACTGCTTATCGCGCTGCCAGAGGAAAGTTTCACCATAAAGACCTTGAGTCAAACGATTAAGCACACATGCCTCAAAAATTATCTGTAATAAGAAGTACAAAAAGGTATGTTTAACGGCTGGGCCAAAGAGAGCATGACAAGATATGCCCCCCAATTCTTCGCCATCCTGTCGCATCTACCGTGGTGGGCGAGATCACCGATAATGTTCTACTGGAGGCCCCGATCTCCTCATATTATTTACGACGATATGGCTGTTTCAAAATGGTGGAAGAATTATGCGCATATCAAGGCTTAGGGAAACTCTGCTTTATTGCCCGTCTCGTTGCGGACTAAGTGAGTATTCCATCTCAAGGAAAATCAACAACTTAGATGCTTTGTCACCGGTCAGCCACGCTGCCCTATTCGCTTCGCTCGGGGCTTCGTCTAACCGGGGTTTCAGCTCAATGCGCTTCGCGATGACGAATTGATCAGAGTTTCCGAGAGAGTGTGGCACGGCTACCCGCTGTATCCCCGATCCGTCTATCCCATGTATGCACGCTCCGCCATGCCACAGAGGCGCTGAACCTCTCTCCACTCATCCTCAGGCTCAGAACATCAAATCCGGGCTGGTAACCACGCATACGTGTGTGAATACACCAGAGTGTCTCCCGGGTTGCGGCAAAACGTGGGGGTAAAGCCGTGAAGAGGATTGCCTGGACGATCATCTTAACCTTCCTCTCTTTTTTCCTTGCCGGCTGTGTCGTACAGTCACCACATCCGTTTTACAGCGAGAAAGCAGTGGTTGATCCGCCCCGGCTTGAAGGCGAGTGGCTACCGATAAAGGATGCTGGCAAGGAGGTATCCGGGAAAGGTATAAGGCCATGGATCTTCAACGGCGGCTGGGTCGGAACCTTCGATGAAAAGGGAAAAGGCTCGACCCTGGGGGTGAGGTACTTCAAGGTGGATGACGCTTTGTTTGTAGATTGAGCCTGTCCCCATTGTCAAGACAAAAAAGAGGGTTGTATTTGGTGTAGAGGAGCCTGCACCGGTTTAGCCTCGGAGCCTTCCTTGAGCCTCTGTCCCTCGAAGTAGACCTCCTGGGGTGTACGGTATCCGAGGGACTCGTGAAGCCTCTCGGTGTTGTAGAAGTG
>WGEY01000076.1 GCA_015492495.1 Deltaproteobacteria bacterium
AGCGACAGAACGAGCATCGAAAGAATACTATACGCAGTCTTTACCTATGAAAACAAAAAACAACGAACCGCTGCCCCTTTCCTTATGACACAAAATATTTGACGTTACCCCCCTCTTTGAAAATGCATGGCGAGCGCATTCCATGGGGCTTGCTGCAGGGAACTTCAAAGATAAGGGGAAGTCAAGGCCATCGAGCAGGGCGGTGGTGCACCGTCCGTGGCCCCCGAACGAAAAGCCACCGGCGGAAGTGGCCGCAGCCGTAAAAGAGGGTCGGCGGCGAATGTGCCGGATCTTGAGGCTCGCTCAGCGGGCTCAGGCCTGCCTGCAGCAGACAGGGAATCCTTTCATGTAAAGGAATCATCCGATTGCAGCTCGCAAACCCCGAAGCGGGCTCCGATGGACGCCTGCATGTGCAGACAAACCCGCACGCAGAGAGGCGCTTGCAATGCATGGTCAAGGAAAGCATCCGGGACGAGGCGTATCCGGTGCGGTTGGGTGGTTCTGGCCGCGGAGGCCGCCCAGCCTCAAGGGCTCCGCGCAGTGGTATCGAGGTACGGCTTGCCCCTTCTGGCACGGATCGTTTCCACCGAGTCCGGCCGCCGGGCAGCCCGGGACAGTGAAATCAACCCCTCGTGACATCGTCTATCCAAGAGAGGTAGTCCCTGTGTCCGCCTTCGATGTCGAGGGATATGACCTCAGGCACATCGTAGCTGTGCAGCTCGATGATCCTGTCCTTCAGTCCGGAAAACAGCGCCTTCCTCGTCTTCATCAGGCACAGGACCTCATCCTCGTCACATACCTTGTCCTGCCATGTGTAGATCGATCTTACACGCGGCACGATGTTGCAGCATGCCGCAAGCCCCTCCTCAACGACCGTCCTTCCGATCGAGGCGGCCTCCTCCTCGGTAGGGGCCGTAACCATCACAACGACATAACCCGTCTCCATCGAGTCAGCCCTCCCTGCCTTCGAGGTATCTGAACGTTAAAAGCGACATGAGCGTCATACCGATCGAAAGAGCGTCCTCGTCGACGTCGAACTTGGGGTTGTGCAGGGGATATGTTATCCCCTTTTCCCTGTTGCTTGTGCCAAGCCTGAAGAACGCACCCGGTATCCTTTCCGCGAAGTATGCAAAGTCTTCCGAGCCGAGCAGTGGATCCGGCATCTCGATGGTGTTCTCCTCACCTACGACCTCGACAGCGCACCTCCTGACGAGTTCATCCATCTCCTTGTCGTTGACTACCGACGGACTGCCGAAGCTGTAGCGGAACTCATACTCGGCTCCCGAGCCCATGGTGATCCCCTTCACGGTCTGCTCGATGATCTTCGGCATCTTCCTGCGCATCACCGGATCCAGCGTCCTTACGGTCCCCTTCATCTCGACGTGGTCCGATATTATGTTGGGCGCGGTACCGCCCTTTATGACCCCGATCGATATGACGGCATGGTGCAGGGGATCAGTGCGCCTGCTCACTATATGGTGGACCGCGTTTATGACCATGGAGGCGACGTGTATGGCGTCGACCGCCTGGTGCGGCCTGGAGGCGTGTCCGCTCCTGCCCTTTATTTTTATTGTAAGGGTGTCGGACGAGGCGGTCATGATCCCGGCCCTGTGACCGATCCTGCCGACCTCCAGCTCTGGATAACAGTGAAGCGCCGCTATTGCGGACGGGGCCGGATCCTCGAGCGCGCCGTCCTCTATCATCTTCTTGGCCCCGCCCACGCTCGACTCCTCGGACGGCTGGAATATGAACTTGACGTTGCCGGGAAGCCTGTCCCTGAGCCTCGACAGCACTATGGCTGTGCCCATGAGTATGGCGGTATGCACGTCATGGCCGCACGCGTGCATGACACCAGGCACCTCGGACGAATACCCGGTCCCGCTCTGTTCCTGGATGGGCAGAGCGTCCATGTCCGCCCTGAGGGCCATGGTATTCACGCCAACCCCGCCTCTGAGCAGTCCGACCACGCCGTAGCCGCCGACACCGGTCTTCACCTCTATGTCATTGTCCTCCAGCACGCCGGCCACGAAGCTCGATGTCTTCTCCTCGCGGCCGGACAGCTCCGGGTGCCTGTGTATCTCCCTGCGGAACTTTACGATCCTCTCCCTTATCGAAGCCACCTTGTCCCTTATCTCGTCAAGCATGGTTCCCTCACTCCACCGTTAAAGAGACACCGCCTCTCCTCACATCCCCGGCGCCACGGTCTCTGAAGACAACGTTTGCGCCGCCGAAGTACATGTGCTTCTCATTCCAGCGGTTCACCTCTATGCCTGCGTCTCTCAAAGGCCCGAGCTCCTCGTCGCCTATGCCCTCCTCGACCTGCAACACCTCCCCGTCCCAGTGCACCCTCGGTGAGTTCACGGCATCGCACACGTCAAGCCCGTGGTCGAGAAGGTTGAGTATGACCTGCAGAATGGCGCTCCTTATCCTCTTGCTTCCACCGGTGCCGAGGACTATCTCCGGCCTCCCCTGATTCATCACTATGGTCGGCGACATCATCGAAGAAAGCCTCGTACCCGCCTTCTGCGCATGGAAGCCCATGGGGTTCAGATCCTCCTCGCCGAGCATGTTGTTCATCATCACACCGGTTCCCGGCAGCATGTAGCCGCACCCTATACCCAGCGACGTGGTAACACTGGCCGCGTTGCCACGTTCGTCGACCACGCTTATGTGGGTGGTATTGCCGCGCCACTTCTCTTCGACCATCTCGAACGGACCTCCTATCCTCTCCCTGTATCGCGAGACGTTGACCTCGGATAGAAAGCCCTCGGCCTCCTTCGTGTCACGGACCTTTCCGTCAAACCCCTCCCTCCTTGCCAGGTTCGTAACCCTCATGACCTCGTACAGCAGCCTGAGGCCGGCGGCCGTGTTATGCCCGAGCCCCTTGATATCATATGCCTCGATGAGTTTGAGCGAGAAGGCGACGAGAGAGCCTCCGGATGAAGGCGGCGGGTTCGTGTGAATCTCCCTCCCCCTGTAGGCGAACACAAGCGGTCTTCTACGCTCCACGGCGTACGATGCGAGGTCCTCCCTTGTAATGAGGCCCCTGGGCGGACCGAAGGTACTTACCATCGACTCTGCGAAGTCACCGGCATAAAAGGCATCGAGCCCTTCCCTTGAAAGGAGCTCGAGCGTTGCGGCAAGCTCCCTGTTGAAGATGGTGTCGCCTTCCCTTAAAAGCCGCCCCCCGGGCGCATATACCTTCCTGCCTTCCTCGGAGATCGTAAGCATGGGCGAGAGCACCTCTATGATGCGCGCCTGGTGGTGGTTTAGCCTTACACCTTCCCTTGCGTGCCTTACGGCCGAGGAGAGCAGAAGGTCGAGCGGCAGCGTACAGTGTCTTTGGTGCACCTCCTTGAGCCCGGCCATCGTGCCCGGAACTGCCACGGAGCCCTCGCCTATGAAGAGCTTCTGAAAGGTCCCGGTGAAGCTGATATCCACCGGGAAGAACCTCATGTCCTCTCCCTTGCCTGGCACATCGGTGAAGAAGTCATAGAGGACCGTGGAACCCTCTTCCGTATGGGCCATGAAAAAACCGCCGCCGCCTGGGCTTGTCAGTGCGGACTCGCAGACAAACGAGGCGAAGCACGCCGCGACAGCGGCATCAAAGGCGTTTCCCCCTGCCTCGAGCATCTCGCACCCGGCCCGTGCCGTAAGCTCGTGGCCCGCGGCCACAACCCCCCTTGTCCTTTTACCGGCCATACCCCCCTCCGGCGTGTCGGCTTAGGACTTCTTCGTCCAACTCATCGCACAGGTACCTGACCACCTCCTTCAGGTCACAGCTCCTCTTCCATTGCTCGAGCTGCCTTACGGCGCCCTCTCCCCTGTCAAGTATGTCTCTTGCAAGCAAAAGATACCTGTAGGCACCGAGTCTCTTGGCATCCAGATCCACGGTGTCAAGCAGGCCCAGTATTGCGCGCCTTGCGTCAACCGTGGTCTTTCCGTCCTCGTTTATGAACTCCGCTCCGAGCCCGTAGCGGGCCGCCCTCCACTTGTTCTCCCGCACTATGAACGGATGCGGCCTTTCGAACGGCATCCCTGCCTCATATTCCCTGTCGAACCTCGAAACGAGCGACTGTATGAGCGCGGCTATGCCGAGGGTCTCCTTTATGGTCGACGGCGCGTCACAGATGCGGACCTCCAAGGTGCCGAAGTCAGGATGAGGGCGTATGTCCCACCAGAGCTCCCTTATGGTCTCTATGGTGCCGGTCCTCAGGTAACCGTCAACTACCTCGACATAGTCGTGCCAGTTCCTGAAGTAAAAGGGCAATCCCGCCACCGGCAGGTTCTCGAAGACCTTTGTCCTGTATGACATGAGCCCTGTGTTATGCCCTTCCCAGAACGGAGAGTTGGCCGATAGCGCAAGAAGGTGGGGTAGATACGAAAGCATCCTGTTCATTATGTAGATGCACCGCTCGCCGTCGCTTATACCGGTGTGGACATGAAGGCCGAAGATGTTGAAACGCCTCGCCACCATCTGGAGGTTTTCTACTAGACGCCTGTAGCGGGGATTGTCCGTTACGGTCTGGTCCTTCCAGCGGGAAAAGGGGTGTGTGCCGGCGCAGCAAAGACGTGTAGAGTGGCGTGAGGCCTCGGCCATGGCCGCTTCGAACTTCCTGAAGAGGTCCGCTTCCGCATCTTCCAATGACGAGCAGACACACGTGTTTATCTCGAGCGTGGAGCGCAGAAGTTCATGCTTTATAGCACCCTCAAGCTCCTTGAGGCCGGCCACAACCTCATCGGAGGTATCCTTGAGGGAGAACTCCTCGCTGTCGACCAGCTGGATCTCGATCTCTATGCCGAGGGTCCGGCCTTTTGAGCCGTTGAACTCAAGAGCCACGGTATACAGCCTGCATTTGGAGCCATACGCGGCAGGACGCGCAAGGCTTCGGTTTTAATTGATTTACCATACTTCCCCGTGCATCTTAATGTACCCGGCTGTTTAAGAGCGATTGTAACAAGTTACCATCCTTTCCTGGTGAAATCAACAAACCCTCTGCTGCACCGTATTCCTGAAAAACCTCGAATCGATTGAAGACGGAAAGACGGGCGAACAGCCGGAGCGGCAAGGAGCAACCACGAGACCGCCTCCTTTATAGATATGCCCGCCTGCTCCATGCGACACAATGCATCTAAAATTTTTTATTTCCATAAAAAAATTTTCATTTCATCGCGCCGCCTTGAGATGGCGTATCGCTTGGCCAATACAAGCGATACTTCACCGGCACAGGGCTCAACACCGCGGGATTACGGGATTTAGGCGCCCGGCCGTCACAATGCTCCCCGCTTGAAAATAATCACTTTAAAGCCTGGCAAGTTTTTTGCATAATACTTCGACCAAGTAAGACGAGGCACAAGCGGCGGGACCTATCCACCTTGAACATATTTCCGATCTTTCTGAAAAAAGACCGGCCACCTATCTGTAAGGCAATATAAGCGGTGACAGCACATAGAATAACATCCGGAAACACACAAATCTACTTAAGTATAGTAATCCCCGTCAAGGACGAAGAAGCCAACATCGAGCAGTTGGCCGGAGAGGTCTCTGCCGCGCTATCAACGCTGGACATGGGGTGGGAGTGCATCTGGGTAGACGACGGATCACAGGACGGAACACTCTCTGTGCTGCGCACCCTGCACCAAAGCGACCCCCGCCACATGTTCATTGCGCTTGAGCGCAACCACGGCCAATCAACCGCCCTTGCAGCGGGTTTTCGACGCTCCAGAGGCTCCATAATAGCCACTCTTGACGGTGACGGACAGAACGATCCCGCGGACCTTCCGGCCCTGATCGCCCGCCTGGAGGCAGAGGATGCAGACATGGTGAACGGGGTCAGGAGGAAACGCAGGGATTCGTTCGTGCGCCGCATATCTTCCAGGATAGCCAACGGCTTCAGAAATCTGCTCACAAGGGAAAATGTCAGCGATGTGGGCTGCTCACTCCGCGTGATGCGGAAGGAATGCCTTGAAGGGATACCCCTGTTCGAGGGTATGCACAGGTTTCTGCCCACATTGATAGGCATGATGGGCTGGAGGATTACGGAGGTCCCTGTAAACCACCGTCCGAGAGTCCGCGGAGAGACGAAGTACGGCATCAACAACCGTCTCTGGGTCGGCTTGATGGACACCTTCGCCGTATGTTGGATGAGGGGTCGTATCATAAGGCACAGAGAGGTCAAGGAAGTAGTCTCTTCCACCACCCCTGCCGAAGATGTCTGCGGCGTGGTCTATAAAGCGCATATGAGGGGGGTGGAGTAAGTGAGCAAGTTTCTGCTGCCGGTAGGGTTCGCCGGACAGATGATCTTCGCCAGCAGGTTCATAGTACAGTGGCTGGCGAGCGAAAGAGCCGGCAAGAGCGTCATGCCGCTTGCCTTCTGGTATCTCAGCATATGCGGTGGACTCATGCTGCTTGTGTATGCCGTCTGGCGAAAGGACCCGGTCTTCATACTCGGCCAGTCACTAGGTGTGTTCATATACAGCAGGAACCTGATCCTTATAGCCCGCGAAAAACGCCGCAACAACGTCCCGTAAGATCCATCAGGACCCCACTTCGAACATGACATCGCTGTTTACAAAGCTCAACAGCCTCGGTGAGCGGAAGGTCATGGCCGTCCTCGTGGTTGTGACGGCCGTCATCTATCTCGCCCTGATCAACGCAGATCCTACACCCAGCAAGATGGAGGCCAGGAACCTCGTCGCCGCCAGAGAGTGTGTACGGGACGGCCACTGGTTTGTTACGACCATGAACGGCGTTCCACGGATACGCAAGCCACCTCTTCCCACCTGGCTGGCCGCCCTCGCCATGAAGGCCACGGGTGATACAAGCAACATCCACGTGGCAAGGCTGCCCAACGTCGTAGTGGTGGGCATGCTGGCGCTCTTCGTATACCTCTTCGCCAGGAAGTGGCTGGACAAGTCTTTGAGCCTTACGGCCTCCCTCGTGGCCGTGACATCGCTGATAATGTGCGGCGAGGGAAGGCGCGCCACCTGGGACATCTTTACCGTGTCCTTCGCCTTCGGCGGCATCTGGATGCTCCACAACGCGCTCGCACGTGACCACAGGGCCGGACCATGGGCTGCGGGGGCCGGTCTCATGTGGGGGTTGTCCTTTCTGAGCAAGGGACCCGTAACAATGTATTCGGTCCTCCTCCCCTTCCTGCTGGCCATGCTTATTACAGGAAGGGGCCGCAACCTCAGATGGCGGGTCGTACCGGTCGTGCTTGCGCTCGCCGTGCCCATAGGCATGTCATGGTGGACCTACATGTACTTTATCCATCCCGAGACCTTCGCCATACTGGGCTCGGAGGCAGAGGCATGGCATACCATGCACACAAAGGGGTTCTTTTACTACTCGTCCTTTCCCCTGCTCGTCTTCCCGTGGACGCTCGCACTTATAGGCTCTTTCATAGTGCCTCTTGCAAAGAACAGGAACGGAGAACGCCTTATGAGCAGTGAAAAAAGGCGTGAGATCCTATTTTTTCTCCTGTGGTTTGGCTTGTCGATGCTGCTTCTGAGCCTGGTGCCGGAGAAAAAGAACCGCTATACCATCGTCCTGCTGCTTCCGGTGTCGCTGGCGGTTGCGATCTTCCTCGGCGAGATAAGGGACAGGGGGATAGGTGATCTTCCCCGGATACTCAAGGGGCTGTGGTTTCTCCAGCTCCTGCAGGTGCCCGTAACCGGCCTGTTCCTAGCCGGGGCGGTCATATACCTTGTCCTGAGGACAGGCGCCCCTCCGTATGTCCTGGTATTCATCCCCGTGCTCGTGGCAGCCTACTGGACGATGTGGAGGAACAGGCGTTCAGTGGAGTTCTTTGTGGTGGGTTCGGTTCTGGCGATAGCGTTCCTTGCCGTCGCGGGCGGTATAATAACCAAAGACGCCTTCAACAAGGACCCGAGGTATGACATAGGGAGGCTGGCGCAGGTCGCCAGGATCACGTCGGGACACAGGCTGTACACGCTTCATCTGGGCGAAAAGATCATCTGGAACATCCGGCGCACAAGTACATTGGTCGGCCGGGATTCCACGATCGAGAATTTTCCCGCCATGATGCTCATAAAGCAGGCTCACCTCGAAAGGTTCAGGCAATGGACAGCCGAGGGCGGCATATCATACAAGGAGATCTACCGTTTCATCTACGGTACCAAGGAGGAGGGTTACATACTCTTTGAGCTGTCAAAAAAGGACGGCATGCCTTCTTAGTACCGGTGCGGGAGTCTTCGTGGATACATCCCCGCCTACTGGGACGTTCGCTCCGGCACCTGAGGGACATCAACCCTCCGCCTACAAGCAGCGTAACGACCCACGCATCGCGCAATACATGCCCTTTAGTGTTACGAGCACCACGCCTTCCTTTGAAGCCATGAGTGAGCCGAAGCGACGGGATCTACTCGACGGTATTTACCCGCCCATGCATGCGCCCGATCCCTCGTGTACTTCAGTCCGCCTGTTTCCTCAAAAACGTCGGGGTATCATATATATCCTCGTCAGCGCCGTAGAAGCCACCGAGCTTTCCGACCCTCTCCAGTTCGCTCTTGCCCAGCTCGAGTGTTCTCTCCATCTCCTTGCCGCCTCTGGCCGCTACAGCCGGCATGTCGAGGTTGTCCACGGCCACCGCTGTGTTTATCCCTCCGCTCTTGTAGACCTTGTTTTCCTCGGCCTGTCCGAAGCCGGTGGCTATGACCGTGACCCTTATCTCCTCGCACATCGTCTCATCGATCACGGCACCTATGATTATGTTGGCGTCGGGATGGGCCTCTTCATAGACAAGGCTTGACGCCTCGTTCATGTCGTGCAGTGTAAGGTCGGATGAACCTGTGACATTGATGAGCACTCCCTTTGCCCCCTGTATGGAGATATCCTCGAGAAGCGGACTCGATATGGCCATCCGCGCAGCCTCCATACCACGGTTCTCCCCCCTTGCAACACCGCTTCCCATGAGAGCCTGCCCCATCTCGGACATTATGGTCTTCACGTCTGCAAAGTCCACATTCACGAGGCCGGGCACGGTGATCACGTCGCTTATTCCCTTTACGGCCTGGAAGAGCACCTCGTCGGCCTTCTTGAATGCATCGGTAAGGGACGTGTTCTTGCCGGCGATCGAGAGGAGCCGCTGGTTGGGTATGGTGATGACCGTATCAACCACCTCCTTGAGGGCCTTGAGCCCGTCTTCGGCGACCTTCATCTTGCGCGCCCCTTCGAAGGAGAACGGTTTGGTGACCACACCCACGACCAGGGCACCGCATTCCTTGGCGGCTTCAGCCACTACTGGCGCCCCGCCGGTACCTGTACCGCCCCCCATGCCGGCGGTGATGAATATCATGTCCGCCCCCTGGCATACATCCTTTATCTGCTCCTTGCTCTCGAGCGCGGCGTTCCTTCCGATCTCCGGGTTCGCCCCTGCCCCGAGCCCCTTGGTAAGGTCGGCCCCGAGCTGTACCTTTATGTCGGCAAGCGATGAAACGAGCGCCTGGCTGTCTGTGTTGGCAGCCACGAAGCTCACACCTTCGAGCCCTGAGATTATCATCGTATCCACGGCGTTACCGCCGCAACCACCGACCCCGATGACCTTGATCTTGGCCCCCCTGTTAAAGCTGTCCGCCATATCGAATACCATACGCACCTCCTTTTTGTTTGCCTTCCGGCCCTATATTGGAATACTATGGTTAACCCCCTGGCGCCATCCCTCCTTACCTTACTCAGAAAAACTCACTCACCCACCCCTTCATTCTGTAGAGGAGCTTGTTGAATACGTTGTCACCTCCCCTGCGGAACTGGGTCTCCGATGTGTGCTTTGATCCGTACCTTACAAGGCCCACGCCGGTCGAATACATGGGGCTTTTTACGACATCCACAAGCCCGCTGATGTTGTCCGGCACCCCGCTCCTTACCGGCAGGCCGAAGACCTGCTCGGCGAGTTCTGTCACACCTCTCATGGAAGCGGTTCCACCGGTAAGCACGATCCCGGACGAGATGTATCCGTCGAAACCGGACTTCATGATCTCCCGCTTTATGAGCTCAAAGAGTTCCTCGACCCTGGGCTCTATTATCTCGCCGAGGATATGTCGTGACACCGTCCTGGGCTTGTGCCCCCCGACAGCCGGCACCTCTATGGTCTCACCCTCGTCTATCATCGATGCTATGGCGCAGCCGAACTTCTTCTTTATCTTTTCGGCCTCGGACATCGGCGTCCGCAGCCCCACGGCTATGTCACCGGTGACCTGGTTGCCGCCGAGGGCAATGACCGTGGTGTACTTTATGGTTCCACCGTGGAATATCGCGATGTCGGTTGTACCGCCCCCTATATCGATCATGGCCACCCCGAGGTCTCTTTCATCCTCGCCGAGAACGGCCTCGCTGCTTGCGATCTGCTGCAGCGCGATATCGGCCACGTCGAGCCCGGCCTTGTTGGCGCATTTTACGATATTCTGGGCCGACGTTACGGCGGCAGTCACGACGTGCACCTTCACCTCGAGCCTTATGCCGTTCATGCCGAGCGGCGCCTGTATGCCGCCCTGGTCGTCTATTATGTACTCCTGGGGGATTACGTGTATGACCTCCCTGTCGGTGGGGATCGCGACCGCCTGCGCAGCCTCGATGACCCTGTCCACGTCGGCCTTGGTGATCTCGCCGTCCTTTACCGCGATCACTCCGTGGCTGTTGAAGGCCCTTATGTGGCCGCCGGAGATGCCGGCGTAAACACTGTTTATCTCGCAGCCGGCCATCAACTCCGCCTCCTCCACGGCCTTCTTTATCGACTCGACCGTGCTCTCGATGTTTACGACCACCCCCTTTCTCAGCCCCTTGGACGGATGGGTGCCTATCCCCACTATCTCCAGCCCATCCTCGGTCTGCTCGCCGACTATGACGCATATCTTGGTGGTGCCTATGTCGAGCCCGACTATCAGATTGTCCTTCCTTGCCATTTAAGTAATCCCCCCTTCCTTGACTCCTGCGGTGGCGAACCTCACAATCACACCCCGGTCGTTGTTCAGATCTATAGACTCTATGCCGTCGAGATTCCCGTCCCTTGCTTCTATGACCTTCTCAAGGTCCGAGAACTTCTCGCTGAACCGCTGCCTTCCGAGCTCAAGCCTTATACCTTCGTTCAGGGTGACCACGGAGAACCCGTATGTCGGATCCGCGTGTATCTCCGATATGTTGTCGAGGTTATACCTGCGCCCCTGCCTCAATACGTCTATCAGCGCCATCAGGGCCGGACCGAAGGTGCTCTTCCAGTCCCCGCCGAGCCTGTCAAGCCCGGTTACGACCGGGATGTCGAGCCTATCGTCTGGAGAGTACCTCTTGAAGATGACCCCGTTCTCGTCCATGACAAAAAGCCCCTTGATGTTTACGAGTACGAGAGGCCTCCTCTCCGCCACCCATATATCAACGGTGTCCGGCAGCACCTTGGTCACACGGGCCTCTTCCACATACGGATGGGTCTTGATCGAGGCCTCGGCCCGGCCTTTCCTGATCCTGAGTATGTTTTCACCCCTGTATATCCCGGCAAGCTCCAGTATCTCATCCTCCGAAACCCTCTTGATGCCGGTAATGTTGATGGTCCTGACCTTCAGATGCGGGGTGTCAAGGAGCTCGCCGTACATGAACCATCCGGCAAGTGCCAGACAGAAGAGCACCGATACTGCCACGAGTGCAGCGGCCGCAGCTGTAAAGACGCTTTTATACCTGCTGACAAACGGCTCCCTCCTCTTTCTGTTCGCCTGGGGCCTTTTCTTCCTCCTCTGGCGCGTTCCTTTCATGGTCAGTGTCCCTTGAGTCCGGCGCCGAGAAGCATCTCCTCGACCAGGTCCTCATACCCCACACCGGCCGCCGCCGCGGCCATGGGGAACAGGCTCAGTCCGGTCATCCCGGGAACGGTGTTCACCTCAAGGACATAAGGCCTCCGTTCATTATCCAGAACAACGTCAACCCTCGCTCCTCCACGGCAGCCGAGGGCGGTGTAGGCATCCATGGCCACCCTCTTGACCAGGGCCTCCGTGTGATCATCCAACGCCGCGGGGGCCTTGAATTCGGTCCTGCCCTTCACATACTTGGCCTCGAAGTTGTATATGCGTTCCCTTGGCATTATCTCCACAACGGGAAATACCCTTCGGTCGAGGATCGCCACCGTGAGCTCGCGGCCCTCGATGAAGTCTTCGACGAGCACCGTGTCATCATGGCTCCTGGCCTCCTCAATGGCCTCCTGGAGCAGTGCCTTGTCCTCAACGAGACTCACGCCTATGGTCGAGCCCTCGCGGGCGGGCTTCACTATGAGCGGCGGATCCATCTCCGGCACGGTTCCCTCGCCGTTCTTGAGCACCCTGAACCCCGGCGTGGGTATGGAGTGGTGGCGCAAAAAGACCTTTGTCGCCGCCTTGTCCATCGCCAGGGCGCTCGACAGAACCCCCGAGCCGGTGTACGGTATCCCCATCAACTCCAAGAGCCCCTGGACCATGCCGTCCTCTCCGTAGCGTCCGTGCAGGGCTATGAAGGCGACCTCTACTCCGTAGTCCTTAAGCCGCTCTGCCGTGTCGCGGCCCGCATCAATGGTCACCACATCGTATCCGCAGCCGGAAAGCGCCCCGGCGACGGCCGCTCCGCTCTTCAACGATATCTCCCTTTCCCTGGAAAGCCCCCCCATGAGCACGCCTATCCTCTTCTTTTTGAAGAGCGCTCTTTTCCGTTCCATCTCCTTTTTATCCAAGACGATTCCCGGCCGGATGCGCAGTAAAAGGCCGCAGGATCAATCCTCGCCCACGACCCTCACCTCGGGCTCGAGCACAATCCCCTTGAGCCCGAACACCCTGTCCCTTGCCAGGGCCATCAGGGCCAGCACATCCCTGGCCTTCGCCTCACCCCTGTTGATTATGTAGTTCGCATGCACATCGGATATCTGAGCATCGCCTATGCGGTACCCCTTGAGCCCGGCCTCCTCTATGAGCCTTCCAGCATACCCCCCTTCGGGGTTCCTGAATATGGAGCCTGCGCTGGGATATCCTACAGAACCCGTATCCTCGCGTCTTTTCCTGAGCCTGTCCATCTCCTCCTCGATTTCACTTCGCTCCTTCTTCTCGAACCGCATATGCACCCTGACTATGACGGAATCCTTCGGCAGCGAGGTCTTTCTGTAGGAAAAGGAGAGTTCGGCCGCCGGAATAAAGCCCTTCTTGCCCTTGCGGTCAATCACCTCTACGCCTTCTACGACACCGCTCATATCGCGTCCGTAGGCCCCTGCGTTCATTGCCACGGCTCCGCCAACCGTCCCAGGTATCCCGGCCGCGAACTCCAACCCGCCGAGCGAGCGCTCCTTGAGACGGTTCACCAACGCGGCGAGCCCCACACCGCTCTCTACGACAACGGTCGTTTCATCCGACCACGTGATATCCTCAAAGCCCTCGGTCATGTTCACCACGATCCCCCTTATGCCGCCGTCCCTCACGACAAGGTTGGTCCCACCCCCCAGCACAAAGAGCGGAAAGTTCTTCGTGGTGGCAAAAACCATTATGTCGCGAAGGTCTGCTTCATCCCTCGGAAACGCCATGACATCGGCAGGCCCGCCTACCCTGATGGATGTATACCGGCTCATCGGGACGTTGAACAGGACCTTCCCCTTGAAACGCTGTACAAAAAACAACTGATACTGCTCTCCCAACTCCGTTGCTCCTTATCCTGAAAAGTAAACCCGGCGTCAGGTGCCCCTGCTCCGTCGCTCCTGCCCGCCGCTGCCGTACTTCCTCTGCAGTATATCCAGTATACTGTCGGAGACCCGCCAGACGTCACCGGCCCCGAGCGTTATGACCATGTCCCCGGGCCTTGTGATAGCTTCGAGGTGCGCCGGTATCTGGCTTATATCGGGTATATACCATACGTTCCTGTGACCGTGGTCCTTTACCGCGTGGTAGAGGTTCTCCGATGAAAGGCCCTGTATCTCTTCTTCACCAGCACCGTAGATATCCGTCAGAACAAGGACGTCCGCATCGTTGAACGCGGTGAGAAAGTCCCTGAAAAGGTCCCTTGTCCTCGTGTACCTGTGCGGCTGGAAGACGACAACGGCCCTCCTTCTCCAGCCGTCCTTTATGGACTTAAGCACCGCCTTTATCTCGACCGGATGGTGCGCGTAATCGTCTATCACCATGATGTCCGCAGCCGTCCCCTTGAGCTCGAACCTCCTCTCCACCCCCTTGAACCCCTCGAGCCCTTCGATCGTATCCTCGACCGATATGCCCAGCTCCCTCGCAACGGCCACGGCGGCAAGGGCGTTGCACACATTGTGCTCGCCGGGAAGGTTTATGGTTATCGTCCCCAGGGGGCTTCCGCAGGCAATGGCCTCAAAGGAGGTCCTGCCCTCGCGCTGCTCTATGCCCACCGCACGTATATCCGCCTGCGCGGAAAGCCCGTAGGTTATGTACCTCCTTGAAATGGACGGCAGTATGGACTGGATGACGGGATGGTCCAGACAGACGATGCAGCAGCCGTAAAAGGGCACCTTGTTCATGAAGTCGATGTAGGAGCCCTTGACCTCGTCCATGCTCCTGTAGTGATCCATGTGCTCCCTGTCTATGTTGGTGACCACGGCTATGGCCGGGGTAAGCTTTAGAAAGCTCCCGTCGCTCTCGTCGGCCTCGGCCACGAGAAAGTCCCCCTCTCCGAGCGTGGCGTTGGAGCCGGTGGAGTTCAGCCTTCCGCCGGTGACCACGGTGGGGTCCACCCCGGCGTGTGCGAGTATGGCGGCGACCATGGAGGTGGTCGTGGTCTTACCGTGCGTGCCGGCGATCGCTATACCGTACTTCATGCGCATGAGCTCGGCGAGCATCTCGGCCCGCGGTATTATGGGTAT
This sequence comes from Deltaproteobacteria bacterium, assembly GCA_015492495.1. Classification (GTDB taxonomy): domain Bacteria; phylum Desulfobacterota; class GWC2-55-46; order GWC2-55-46; family DRQE01; genus S146-62. The sequence goes on from WGEY01000076.1 coordinate 14,838, forward strand.
CTGAAGGCTTCTCGCCTCCTCGATCTCGGGGTTGTCCATCCTCACGGCCGAGGAGTAGACGACACAGTCCGCGCCCTTCACATTTCCTTTCTTGTGTCCTATGTGGACCTCGGCGCCGAGCGAAGCGAGCCTCCTGGTCACCCCGGTGCTCCTTATGTCCGAGCCTGAGACCGTGTAGCCCATATTTATCAACACCTCGGCTATGCCGTTCATGCCGCTTCCGCCGATGCCGACGAAGTGCACCTTCTTGATACTTCCTCTGTACATGCTACGCCTTCCCGGTCAAGAGTTTCGTGTAGTCATCGACTATCGTCTCTGAGGCCCGCGGCCTTGACAGGGCGCTTGCCGCCTCCCTTATCTTCCTGAGCTCAGAGGGGTTCTCAAAAAACCTCCTGATAACCTCTGCAAGCGTGCTACCTGTAAGTTCGTCCTGCCTAAGCATCACCGCCGCCCCCCTCTCCACGAGAGTTCTTGCGTTCACCTCCTGGTGGGCGTCCGTGGAAAACGGGTACGGAACGAGTATCGCCGGCAGCCCCAGCGCCATTATCTCCGCGATGCTGGTGGCGCCGGCCCTGCATATTATGAGATCACAGGCGCTGTAGGCCTTTGCCATGTCGTCTATGAAGTTGTGGAGCTCCACCTTGAGCCCCTTGCGCCTGTACGCCTCTTCCACCTGTCTGTAGCCGAGGGAGCCGGCCTGGTGTACGACCCTCAGGTTCCCCCATATGTCCGTAAGGTACTCGGTGGCATCCAGGAAGGCGGCGTTTATGGCCGTGGCCCCCTGGCTCCCGCCGAAGACGAAGATCGAGAATCGGCCGTTCCTGCGGGCACGGTCCTGCCTCGTTACATCCAGGATATCCCTCCTAACCGGATTTCCGGTAAGTACAGTGCGACCCTTCGGGAAGTACCTTTCGGCCTCTTCGAACGCGGTGTATATCCTGTCCACGAACCTGCCGAGTATCCTGTTCGTGAGCCCCGGGACGGCGTTCTGCTCGAGGATCGCCGTCTTTATGCCGAGGAGGCTGGCGGCAAGGACCACGGGCCCTGACGAGTAGCTGCCGCTGCCTATCACACCGTCGGGCCTTATCCTCCTGAGAAGCCTCAAGGCCTTCAACGTCGCGAGGGCCGCCTTCAGGAACGCCCTTATCCTGTCTTTACCCTTCCTCTTCTTTATCCCCTCCACATCCAGGACCTCGAGGGTGTAGCCGTGAGAGGGCACCACCCTGGTCTCGAGCCCGCGCCTGCTGCCGATGAAGGTTATCTCGACCGAGCCGTTCCTCCTCCTGAGCTCCTCGGCAAGCGCGAGCGCCGGAAAGATGTGTCCGCCTGTGCCTCCTCCCGCTATAACCACCCTCAAGCCTCGTTCCCCTTTATGCAGATATTCAATATGATGCCCACCGCTATCATGCTGACTACAAGAGATGTGCCGCCGTAACTCACGAACGGAAGCGGCAGCCCCTTGGGCGGAAGGATCCCCATGACGACGGCCATGTTGATCAGCGCCTGGAGCGATACCATGAGGGTAAGCCCCAGTGCGAGATACTTGCCGAAGAGGTCCTTTGTCCTTAAGGCGATCATCGTGCCGCTTACAAGAAAACCTACGTACAGCGATATGATTATGCCCACGCCTATTAGACCGAGCTCCTCCCCTATCACGGAGAATATGAAGTCCGTGTGCGCCTCGGGCAGGTAGAAGAGCTTCTGTCTGCCCTCACCCAGCCCGGTCCCCCATATACCGCCGGAGCCGAAGGCGAGAAGCGACTGTATTATCTGGAAGCCCGCCCCGCCCGGGTCCTTCCAGGGGTCGAGGAATGCAGCTATCCTCTGCATCATGTACCCGAAGTTGGAAACAACCATGTAGAGCGCCGGCATCATCATGACGGCTAGCCCCAGCAGATAGCGCAGCCTCACCCCGGCCGTAAAGCTCATGATATAGACGAGCATCGTGAGTGTTACGGCGGTGCCGAAGTCCGGCTCGGCCATGATCAGGGCAATGACCGCCCCTGGCACCACCACATGGGGCAGGAACCCCGGGGAGAAGGTCTTTATGACGTCTTTTTTGGCCTCGAGCGAATAAGCAAGAAAGATTATGACAGCGAGCTTTGCGAACTCCGAGGGCTGGAAGGTCACGCCTCCGAGCGCGAGCCATCTCCTGGCGCCCCCTACCTTGTGTCCGATGCCCGGGACGAATATCAGGGCAAGCAACACGATTGCAAGCGCCAGTATGGGATAGGCGAGCCTTCTGTACAACCTGTAGTGTATCCTTGAAAACACGATGAAGAGGACCATCCCGGCAAGGACGAAGCCGAGGTGCTTTTTGACGAAGAAGTACTCGTCCCCGAACTTCTTCATGGCCACGATGAAGCTTGTGGAATACACCATCACAGCGCCTGCGGCCACCAGCCCGAGCGTTGTTACGATAAGCAACCTGTCGGCGTTCCTTCCGCGTATCACAGCGCCTCCACCAATCCCCTGAACCTTTCCCCGCGTTCCCTGAAGTCGGTGAACATGTCGAAGCTCGAACAGGCGGGGGAGAATAGTACCGTATCCCCGGGCCCGGCCGAGGCCGACGCGATCCTCACCGCGTCTTCAAGGTCCGCCGCCTGTACGGTATCCGTAACATGGGCGAAGGTATCCGCCAGCTTCGTTCGGGACTCGCCCATCGCCACGAGAAGCCTTACCTTTTCCCTTACGAGGTCCTTCAAGAAGCCGTAATCACTGCCCTTGTCCCTGCCGCCGGCGATCAACACCACCCCCCGCCCGTTCGGCATGCTCTCGAGCGCCCTGAAAAGAGAGCCTGTGTTGGTCGACTTCGAATCATTGATGTAACGCACCCCCGCAACCTCTCTTACGAACTCCATCCTGTGCGGGAGGCCCTTGAAACCCCTTATCGCATCGAGCAACTTATCCCTCTCCACGCCCACGGCCCTGGCCGCGGCGATGACGGCCATTATGTTCTCGATGTTGTGGATCCCTGTAAGCGGTACGCCTTCCAGGGGATAGGACTCCTTCTTCTTAAAGGGTCCGTTCACGACCACCCTGTCTCCGTCGAGGTAAAGCCCCTCACAAGAACCATCGTAGGCGGTAAAGGGCACGATGGTCGCCCTGAAAGCACCCTCTTCCATGGCCGCGGCGATGACGGGGTCCGCGGAGTTTACGACCGCATAGTCCGCCGGCCCCTGGTTTGAGAAGATGCTGAGCTTTGTAGCGGCGTAATCGTCGAAGTTCTCGTACCTATCGAGGTGGTCATGGGTCACATTCAAGAGCACCGCCACATGGGGCCTGAAGGTGGATACCGTTTCGAGCTGAAAGCTGCTTATCTCGAGAACGCACCAATCATACCTCTCCTCGCTGTCGAAGTACTCTGTTACGGGTATGCCGATATTGCCGCCCACAAAGACCCTGCGTCCGTCCCTCCTGAGGACCTCCGAAAGGAGCGCCGTGGTGGTGGACTTGCCGTTCGTACCGGTTACAGCAAGGACCGGGACATCCATCGAGCGATAGAAGAGCTCGATGTCGCTCATGACCTCTACGCCGCGGTCTCTGGCCTCCCTGATAAGCTCCATGGTCGACGGGACCCCGGGGCTTACAAGGATCAGGTCCGAGCCGAAAAAACTCTCCTTTACGTGTCCCCCGGACTCGACCCTGACGCCGAGCCTCTTGAGGTCTTCTGTGCCCCGAAGGCCTGACTCGGGCCGGATGTCCGTTGCGGTCACCACGGCCCCGCACCTTTTGAGAAACCGCGCCGCCGCAACCCCGGTCCTGCCAAGGCCCACGACCAGGGTCCTCCTGCCGGAGAGCCAGCCACAGTCCGCCTTATTCAACTCCTTCGGGATCATCTCAGCTTCAGTGTGCTTATAGCAACCAGCGCAAGTATTATGGATATTATCCAGAACCTCACGATAATCTTGGGCTCCGCCCATCCTTTCAGCTCGAAGTGGTGGTGTATGGGGGCCATTGCGAATATCCTCCTGCCGGTCAACTTGAAGGAGACCACCTGGCAGATGACACTGAGTGTTTCCACCACAAAAACCCCGCCTACGAGCAAAAGCAGTATCTCGTTCTTCGTAAGGATCGCGAGCGTGCCGAGCCCGCCTCCCAGTGAAAGGGCGCCTATGTCACCCATGAAGACTTGTGCCGGATAGGCGTTGAACCACAAAAAACCCATGCTCGCCCCGACCATGGCGCCGGCGAAGACCGCAAGCTCTCCCACGCCGGAGACGTACATTATCTGAAGGTAGTTGGCGATCTTCACGTGTCCCGTAATATAGGCGAAGAGCATATAGGTGGCCGACGCTATGAGCACCGGACCTATGGCAAGGCCGTCGAGGCCGTCGGTCAGGTTGACCGCGTTGGACGCCCCGGTGATCACAAGCGCAGCGAAGGGTATATAGCCGATTCCCAGGTCTATGTACACCCCCTTGAAGAACGGGATCGTGATCGCTGTATCGAACTCGCTTATGTAGAGAAGTATCGCCGCCGCAAGGGCCACGACCGTCTGGGCAAGAAACTTCCATCCTGCGCTCAGCCCCTTGGGGTCCTTCAATATCACCTTTCGGTAGTCGTCTATGAACCCTATCGCACCCATACCGAGCGTCACGAACGAGAGAAGCCATACATAATGGTTCTTGAGGTTCGTCCACAGTGCGACGGAACCGATCACAGCCGTGAGTATGATCGCCCCGCCCATGGTGGGGGTGCCGGCCTTCAGCTTGTGGGTGGGCGGGCCGTCATCCCTTATAACCTCACCGACCTGCATCACCTTGAGTCTCCTTATGAGGTAGGGGCCTATAACGAAACTTATGACCAGGGCCGTGACCGTCGCATAGATGGTCCTGAAGGTTATGTACTGAAATACGTTGAATACCGTATGGTATTTGGCCAGCGGATATAGGAAATGAAACAGCACTTGCCCCTTAACGCCTCCTTTTAGACCGTATGAGCCCTTCTACGACCTCTTCCATACGGGTTGACCTTGAGCCCTTGACGAGCACGGTATCCCCTTCCTTGAGGAGAGACCTCAATGCATCGAGTGTTTCCTCGTTGCCTTCAAACGAATACACGCGGTCCTTACCCATCCCCGCTGTAACGGCCCCGTCCCCTACCACCTCCGCCCACCTGCCCACTGCGATCAACAGGTCGATGCCGCTTCCGGCTGCGAACTCTCCGATGTCCCTGTGGGCATCGAGCGTCAACTCGCCGAGCTCGAGCATATCCCCCAGAACGGCCACCTTCCTCCCCTTCGCGGCCCCGAGTGTCTTGAGCGCCGCCACGACGGAGTCCGGGTTTGCATTGTATGTGTCATCGAGTATGGTCCATTCTCCAGCCCTTATGACCTCCATCCTCCCGCCCGGAGGTGAGAAGGCCTCCAACCCCTCCCGGATATCCACGATATCGGTTTCGAGGGGAAGGACCACGGCGATCGAGGCCGCACCGTTGTATGTATTGGAAAAGAGCGGGGAGCGGAACCTCACACGAATCCGCCTGCCCCTGACCTCGTAGTCCACAGATATTCCATCGGTTTCTTCCGTGGAAAAATCCTTTATCACCACGTCCGCGCCGCCGGTCCGGCCGAACGTCACACTTTCAATCCCCTCATCGTCCATTAGGACGGAAACCCACGGCTCGTCGATGTTCACAACCCGCACCCCGCCCGGCCTTAGCGAGGAATAAAGCTCCATCTTTTCACTCCTGATGCGCTCCACCGAGCCGAACCCCTCCAAGTGGGCTGTGCCTATGTTGGTGATGACCGCTATATCCGGCCTGCAGATGGCCGCAAGACGTTTCATCTCGCCCGGCTCGCTTATCCCAAGCTCCACCACGCATACCTCGTGCGAGCTCTTGAGCGCAGCGAGGGTAAGGGGAAGGCCGACCAGGTTGTTCATGTTACCCGGGGTCTTCAAAACATCCATGGAGCGCGACAGTATCGAGGCTATCATCTCCTTTGTCGTGGTCTTGCCGCTGCTGCCGCCGACGGCCACAAGCGGCACCCCGTGTCTCTTCCTTATGAATGACGCCAGGTCTCCAAGGGCCCTCAGGGTGTCGCCCACGACCACGATATTGGAATCACGCCTTCTCTCATCCCCGACGGCCTGTTCCTTACCGGCCTGTTCCCTGTATATGTCACGGTACACGTCATCGATGAAGACCTCTACGACCGCCCCGCATGCGCCGTTGTCGAGGGCCGCCGAGACGAAACGGTGTCCGTCGTGCCTCTTCCCCCTTATGGCGAAGAAGAGATCCCCGGACCTGACGGACCTCGAATCCGTGGATATGCCACGGACCTCGTGCTCCGCCGAGCCCTTGAGGAGCCTTCCGCCGGTTGCGGCCACGATATCTCCAAGGGTGAGCGCCATGTCTCGGCCTTGCGATCTTTCCTTTGCAAAAATCATACAGCTACCGGCACGTATCAGTGGACCTCTGGAAAACCGCCTTTTTGATCTCTTTATGAGAGCGGACGAAGCCAGTAATGAGCGAGTGGGGCTGCGCCGCAACGGATTCCGACCATTCGATCGATTTCATCAAATAGATCTCTTCGCCACACCACGCAACGACAACCCCGATCTTTTGGCTCTTTCAGGGCCTGCCTTTGCTATCTGTCAAGCGGCCACAAGGTTCATCCAGGGGGTCTTCATCCCCTACAAGCGAAGCGGTCCCGGCCCGTTACGCCCTTCCCGATAAGCTCCTCCAACACCTTGCGGTCATCGAAGTACCGCCTGGTCCCCCTTACTATCTGGTAATCCTCGTGCCCCTTTCCTGCGACGAGCACCGTATCACCGGCCCGCGCTACCTCGACCGCCATGGCTATAGCCTCGCCCCTGTCGGGTATCACAAGGTAACCCTTGTCCTCCGTACCCACGCGTCCGTCGAACCTCCTTACACCGCATATGCCCCTCTCGATATGGGCTATGATCTCGAGCGGGTCTTCATCCCTGGGGTTGTCCGAGGTTATTATCGTTACATCCGAAATCTTGGTGGCGATACTACCCATAAGCGGTCTCTTGGCCCTGTCCCTGTTGCCGCCGCACCCGAACACGGTTATCAACCTTCCCCGCCCCTTGAGGCCCGAAAGTACGTTCAGGGCCCTTTCCAGGGCATCGGGGGTATGGGCGTAATCAACGTAGGCACGGATGGCACTCTGCGGGCATATCCTTTGAAGCCTTCCGGGCACGCAATGGAGCGCCCTGATCCCTCTCTCAATGGCATCCGGGGCGAGCCCCAGCGCACACGCTCCACCCACCGCAGCCATGATGTTGTACATGTTGAACTCTCCGACGAGTGGTGAAGAGACCTTGACCGCACCCGCCGGTGTGTTCAGTACTGCCTCTATTCCCTCGGCCGAGATGTCACAGTCCACCGGATGTATCTCCGCCTTCCCTTTAAGCGAGTAGCCGAAGAAGTCCTTTACCCTCTTTGCAAGCGCCCCGCCCCGTTCGTCATCCATGTTTATTACGGATATCCCCTCCCCGTAAGCCCCGGGGCTGAAGAGCAAGGACTTGGCCCGGAAGTACTCCTCCATGGTTCCGTGGTAGTCGAGGTGTTCGGGCGAAAGGTTGGTGAATATCTTTACGTCGAAGCGGCAACCCTCGACCCTCTTCTGCACGAGCGCATGTGAAGAGACCTCCATGACACAGTGGGTCGTACCTGTATCCACCATCTCTCTGAGCAGCGCCTGGAGCTCCGGGGCCTGCGGCGTTGTCAGAGGGGCCGGAATGGATACCGAGCCGTACCTGTAATTCACCGTGCCGACGAGCCCGCTCCGAAGGCCCGCCGCCTTGAATATGGATTCAATGAGGTACGCCACCGTTGTCTTTCCGTTGGTCCCGGTAACGCCGACCATCCTGAGCGCTGAGGAGGGTGCGCCGAAGAAGGCGTCGGACAGGCGTGCAAGGGCGCTCCTCGAATCCCTGACCACAACCTGTGCACAGCCGGCATCGTTCACCATTTCCTCCGTGACGGCGCAGACCGCCCCCCTACGGGCTGCGTCCCTTATGAAGTCCCGGCCGTCGGCAACCTCCCCCCGTAAGGCCACAAAGAGGGAGCGGGCTTCGACCTTCCTCGAGTCCACGGTTATACCGGTCACCTCGACATCCTGGATGCCGCCTTCAGAGGTGCGGACGTATTCTATGCACTCCAAAAGCTCTCTCAGTTTCATCTTACCTCCGGAAAAACCGGACCGGCCTCATTGGAAGACCACCGTAACACCGCCCTTCTCCGGTATAGGTCCGCCCGGCGAAGGGCTCTGGGAAACGGCCCTTCCGCTTCCCCTTATGTCCACCTCGAGAGACCTCTCACCGGCTATCCTGAGCACCGAACGTATGGTCTTACCCCTGAAGTCCGGTATCCTCTCGGGATGATCCACCGCAGTGCCGTGCCGTACCGACGCCTTGTTGCTTAAACGCGCCTCAACGACCCTGCCTGAGGGAGGGCCCTCCGGAGAGGAGCCTTCCGGGAAAACACCCAGGTATGCCAGACTCTCCTTTGCTATCTCCTTGAAGACGGGCGCCGCGACTAAACCGCCGGCGAATGATCCCTGCGGCTCGTCGAGTGTCACGAGGATCGAAAGCCTCGGTTCTTCGGCCGGAACAAAACCTATGAAGGACGAAACGTACTTGCCGGGCGCATAACCCTTTCTTTCAGGGTCGGGCTTCTGTGCCGTTCCGGTCTTACCGGCCACCTTGAAGCCTCCGTCGAGCGAGGCAAGCTCCCCGGTGCCGCCCGGGGCTGTAACGCTCGTCAATACCCTCGCCACCTCTCTGGACGTATCCTCGGACAATACCCGTCTCAGTATCACGGGTGTGAACTCCTCCACCACCACCCCGTCCGAGTTTCTTATGTACTTTACCACACGGGGTTTCATCAGGAACCCGCCGTTCGCAATGGCCGAGATGGCGCCTACAAGCTGTAAGGAGGTGGCCGATATGCCCTGACCGAAGGATATCGTGCCAAGGGCCACGTCGGACCACCTGGTGTAATGCCTGAGCGAACCGGCAGACTCCCCGGGCAGATCCACCCCGGTCTTTTCGCCGAAGCCGAAGGCCTTGAGGTATCTGTAGAAGCTCCGCTTCCCGAGCCTTTCGCCTATCTTGACCGCCCCTATGTTGCTCGAGTGCTTGATGATGTTATATACCGAGAGCCAGCCGAACTTCTTTGTGTCGTGAAAGACCGCATCCGCCACCCTGTATTTGCCGTTCTCACAGAAGAATATGTCGTTGGGATCGAGGATGCCCTCTTCAAGCACGGCGGCGAGTAAAAACACCTTGAGTATCGAGCCCGGCTCGAACATGTCGGTTACCGCACGGTTACGCCACTGGTGGGGACGGAAGCTCCTGATATCATTCGGGTCATAGGTGGGAGCGTTCGCCATGGCCAGTATCTCGCCGGTATGCGGCTCCATTACAACGACGGTGCCCCCCTTTGCACCGTGCTCGGCCACCGCCTTCCTGAGGGCCTTCTCGGCTATGTACTGTATGGTCCTGTCTATGGTAAGGACGACGTCCATACCGCGGACCCCGTCCTCCACGTCCTCAAAGAGGAGGAGCTTACCGGTGGCGTCCTTCTCCGCCTTGACCGTCATGGTCGAGCCCCTGAGGTACTTGTCGTAGTAGAGCTCGACGCCCTCCAGCCCGTCGGAGTCTATCCCTGTAAACCCTATCAGGTTCGCCGCCAGGGAGCGGTGGGGGTAGAATCTGCGACTTTCCTTGACGGTATCGACTCCGCCGAGTGTCCTTATGAGCTCCCTCTGTTCGGAGCCGAGGTCGACCTGCCTTTTCAACCAGATAAAGTGCCTCTTTTTCGACGAGGCCAGGCGCCTCCTTAACACGCGTCTGTCAACGGCGAGAAGCGGTGCAAGGGCGCTGGAGACCTTCGACGAATCCTCTATCCTGTTCGGTTGTGCGTACACCGAGTCGACCTCTATGCTCACAGCGAGCTCTTCGAGATTTCTGTCAAAGACCCGCCCCCTCCTGGACGGTATCTTGACCGTTCTCTGATGCTGAAGCCTCGCCCTCTGCTCGAGGGCCTTGCCTTCGATGACCTGAAGGTGAAACGCCCTGAAGAACACAACGCCGTAGAATGAAACCAGAACCACCAGGACCAGCACTATCCTGAACTTCAGCCATCCGTCCGTATTCTTCTTCATTTAATACGTACGATCCGATCGCCGGAGGCGTATACGAGCCCAAGCTCCTCTACGGCTATCCTCTCAATCCTCTCGGGCGACTTGAGTCTCATGAGCTCGACCCTGAGCCGCTTGTTCCTTTCCGTCTCAACGGCCCTGGCCTCGTTCAGCGCTGATATCTCGTAGCCGAGGTTTACAACCGTAAGCCTGCACCAGAGATAGAGAAATATCACGGCAACGATGATGACCACCGCGGAGATCGAGAAGTACAGAAACCCCATGTCCTTGAGGTCCCTTCTCGACCTTACATCCTGCTCCTTCAACAAGTATCCGGAGCCTGTCTTCACAGCCGCTCGAGCCATGCGCTCCCCTCTTAATGAACAACCCTTTCTACAGCCCTCAACTTGGCGCTCCTTGCCCTGGGGTTCGACTCCACCTCGTCCCTGCCGGGCACCACGACCTTCTTAGTTAGGATTCTGACCAGCGGATGCCTGCCGCAGACACAACGGGGCACGTCCCTGGGGCAGATGCACCCTGAAGATATCTCTCTGAAGGTATTCTTTACTATCCTGTCCTCGAGGGAATGGAAGGATATGACGACCATTCTTCCACCTGGCCTCAGGCAACAGACCCCCTGCCTGAGCCCGGCTTCAAGGTTTTCCAGCTCGTTGTTTACCGCTATCCTCAATGCCTGGAAGACCCTGGTCGCAGGGTGAATCTTTCCGTGCCTGTACCTTGGCGGGAGGCTCATGAGAACGATCCGGGCCAACTGTCCGGTCGTCTCAACGGGCACCTTCTCCCTTGACCTGACAATCGCCTTTGCTATGGTTCTGGCCCGTCTTTCTTCTCCGTAGGTGCGGAATATCCTTTCCAGCTCTTCGGCGGGGAGGCCGTTTACCAGATCATAAGCCGAGGTCTTGATGCGCCTGTCCATCCTCATGTCAAGCCGGGAATCGTGCATGAAGCTGAACCCTCTTTCGGCTCTTTCGAGCTGGTAAGATGAGACCCCCACATCCAGAACCATCCCGTCTACCTCCCCCACGCCGAGCCGTTCGAGAACGGCCTTTACATCCCTGTAGTTTTCCCTAAGAATAATGACCCTGGCACCGAACGGCTCAAGAAGACGCCGTGCCTCTTCAAGCGCATCCTCATCAACGTCCAGTCCTATGACCCTGCCGTCCGGCGACGAGGCCTTCAGCATCTCCAGCGCATGCCCGCCGCCGCCGAGGGTGCAATCCACGTACACCCCCCCCGGTCTGCAACCGAGGAACCTTACAACCTCAGCGGGCATCACCGGCAGATGCACAGTGCCCATACCTAAAGTCCCAGACGTTCGAGCATGTTACCTATCTCCTCTTTGGATACCATGGCCTCAGCGGCATCCCACGTGGCCTTGCTCCATATCTCGAACTGCTTGAAGGCGCCGACCAAGACTACCTCCTTTTCGAGCTTCGCGTACTCCCTGAGCGCCTGAGGGATGAGGATCCTTCCAAGCCTGTCGATCGTGCAGTCCGCGGCGCTCGAATAAAAGAACCGCAGGAAGGCCCTTGTATCCTTCTTGAACTCCGGAAGCCCCGCGATCCTCTCCTCGAGTATGCCCCACTCCTCATAGGGATATGCAATGAGACAACCGTCGTATGTGGTTACCACAAGGCGGTTGTCGTACCTCTCGTTGAGCACCTCCCTGTACTTCGCGGGTATGCTCAACCTTCCCTTTGAGTCGATAGTATGCTCGAACCGGCCCCTGAACATGGGGAACCTTCCCTTCCGAGTCCTTGATTTTTCTACGGTTTGGTACTATATCGGAAGATATCCATAACACTTTATACCACTATATTCCACTTAATGGCTAACTATAGTCTTGATAAGGCTTTTTGTCAAGGAATTTCTGGGTTTCTGAGGACAAATGCGGATAAGTTGAAAAGCTGTGGATAACTGCGGCCCCCTTGCCTCTCGACATGCTGATCCCCGTGCTGGATACTGCATAAAGCCGTGTTCCGCCAAAAAACATCCGATCAATCACAGGAAAGCCCTGAAGGCTCCGGCGGCGTCACCGCGGGCTGACCCCCGGAGACCTCTGCAGGATTGAAGACCCCTGTAGCGGGCTCAGGGAATCTTCTCATGTACGGAATTACCCGATCATATTTCGCTCGCTGACCCCGCAGCTTGCTGCAGGGGATACGCTCGCGATGCATGTTCATGGACCCGGCCCTGCCTGCGTGGCTCGCTCCGGCTATCACACGGGCGGTAGATCCGTCCTTGACGATACCCCGTGATACCGCGCAAGGCCCCATACCGAAGCCTTCATTTCTCGTCTCGCCAGGGGTTTCTTGGGCACACCAACGTTACGGCATCTCGGGCAGGGAGCGATCTTACACGGCTCCCTGGCGATGTACGTGCCGCCCTGAAAACAGATACGGAACAGGGGCTGGAACCGTGTCTACTGCATGTGGTCAGAGGTCCAGCTGCTGTAACGGCTGTGAAAGGGGTCGAAAACCTGGATTGAGCGCGGATTAGAGGAGATCAGACCGTACCAACCATTTATTATATAGATCAATCAGAGAGCTTCGACTACACCACGACACACAATACACTTGACGGCCCCGGCGGAACGAAACCGCGCGGACAGGAGGAACCCCACAAGCCAAAGCGGATACGGAGGATGCAATAAGCCGGATTCTGTAATCCTGCACCACCGCTATGGTGCAGGACGGTGACCATTCATCTGGGACCGGTGTTGCCACCGGCCTCAAGCGGCCAACCCGTTCCGCCTGCCCTTCCGGGCCAAAGGGCGGGCCACCCTTGAAGCGGAACCTATTCGGCCTTGCACCGGGAGGGGGTTGCCGAGCCATGCCGGTCACCCGGCATGCTGGTGGGCTCTTACCCCACCGTTTCACCCTTACCCGGCACCGCTGCGGGCGCCGGGCGGTCTGTTCTCTGTGGCCCTTTCCCTGGGGTCGCCCCCGGTCGCCGTTAGCGACCTCCCTGCCCTGTGGTGTCCGGACTTTCCTCCACCGTCCCACGGCTGGCACATGCGGTAATCTCCTCGGGAAGCCCCCTTATTCAAAGGAAGGCCCCGGGAGACGACCTCGGTACCAGCCAGAAAACGGCAGCGGCCACCCTGCATCCTCCGTTTCGTTATCCGGCTCTGTTCTTATCGGCTCTGTCAACCCTGGATCAAACAACCTGGTGAAACGCCTCCTGCCTCGCGTTATAGGGACCCATCGACGCAGCGGCTGGCGAACCTCCGGGCATTGCGTCCCATTTGCGTCTTAATTAACAATAATTGTCGTCTATACGCCGTCTATGGCCTCGTTTGCAAGCCTGTCAGCCTCGGCGTTCCTTTCCCTCGCTATGTGGGTTATCCTGAACTCATCGAACCTTTCTATGAGCCCGCGGGCCTCTCTGTAAAGCGGCTTGAGCCGCTCGTTCTTAACCCTGTACTGACCGTTTATCTGCCTTACGATGAGCTCCGAATCGGCGAATACATGTACCTTTCTGCCCCCGAGCGCCAACGCCTCCTCGAGTGCGGTTACGAGCGCCGTGTACTCGGCCACGTTGTTCGTCGTGACACCTATCCTTTTTTTGACACTCTTGACCGTCCTGCCGTTTGCGTCCTTTATGACGGCGCCTATCCCGGCCTGACCGGGATTTCCCCTTGCCGCGCCGTCGACGTAGAGGTTCAGTACGACGGTCTCGCCGAAGAGCCCGGAGACGGCCGCATCGAGCAGCTCCCTTGCAGCCTCTTCCGTTATGTCAAGTTTTTTTATCGTCTCCCTCAGATCGAGGGTCTTACGGAGCTCTTCGAGAAACCCTTTAAGGAGGCGCGAGCTCTCGTCTCTACGGGAGGTCATGTGTCAGGCAACCCCGGAGGTGTCTGATGCTTCGCCTTCTTGACCGGCATCCTCGAAGTAGAGGATGCGGTGGCAGTGCGGGCAGGTTATTATCTCGTCAGGACCGCGCCTGAGCTGTATATACACCTGGGGGGGTATCTGTATGTAACAGCCGAGACAGGTCTCATCCCTGACGTTTACTATCCCCACCCCTCCGCGTCTCGACTTTATCCTCTCATAGTTCTTAAGAAGATGCGGCTTCAGCTCCTTTGAAACCGCCTCTCTCCGTAATGCCTTGTCCTGCCTTGCCCTCTCCCACTCCGCCTCCTTGTCCCCGAGGCCGTCCTTGAGGGCCTTGAGCTCCCCGGCCTTCTTCTCCAGTTCATTTTCCTTTTCGGCCAGCTCCTTTCCCCTCTTTTCTATCTTTTCGTTGAGCGCATCCAGCTCCATGCTGACGAGCCTTGCCGCCTTTTCAGCGCTCGTTATCTCCTTGGTGACGGCCTTGTACTGCCTGTCGTTGGTTATCTCGGAAAGCCTCTGCTTGTCCTTTTCTATCTTCTCACGTTTCTGCCTTAAGACATCTTCCTTGTCCTTCTTTTCGTTGGAGAGCGCCTCCACCTCGCCCCTCAAGGCCACTGTCTCCTCATCGATCCTTTCGAGTTCCTTTCCTGCGCTTTCGAGTTTCCTGCGGTATCGTTCCTCTTCCTTGTCTATTGCGTCGAGCTCAAGGTCTATCTTCTGTATCTCACAGAGCAACTTGATGGAATTCGGCAATCTCTCCTCCGGCTTGTGGCGAGGACCATTCAGCAGTCCCCCCTTGTATCTTTTGGTGGGCCCACCTGGACTCGAACCAGGGACCGACCGGTTATGAGCCGGTGGCTCTTCCAACTGAGCTATGGGCCCGATGCACTTCGCTCAGGGATAGCGCTGGAAACACCTGATTAGGATATTGTAAGTAAATCACCGGTGTCTTGTCAAGGAATTCTCCGGCTCCGACATGTTTTTGTCCCGGCCTTGACGACAGGAACCTTTCATTGTAGCCTTTCACACAGGAAGGATAAGGCAATATGGGCTCCGTCAGGTACGAAATAGACATCAAGGCGCCCCCGGAAAAGGTCTTCACCATCATAGAGGACGTTGAGGCCTTCCCGAGGTACTCGAGCTTTATCGACGAGGTCAAACAAACGGCCTCCGGCACATACCAGTGGAAGGTCGATCTCATGGGTATGCGACTCGACTGGGAGGCCGAGGTGACCGAATCCGTAAGGCCGAAGAGGTTTGCATGGCGCTCTGTACGCGGCACCTTCAACAGGGGAAGCTACACGCTCGAGCCCACCGCCGAGGGCACGCACGTAAGCTTCGAGATGGAATACCACCTGACGGACTCGATACTGGAACGCATCGCCTCACCCCTTGCATCCCGACTTGTATCGTGCATCTACGGTGAGTTCCTCGAAAATATTAGGAAGGAGCTGGAAAGGAATGAAAATAAGGCATGAGAAGAGACGGCTCATTGCGGGTTATAAAAACACCTTGACATTCTACTTCATGTAGAATACAATTTGATTCAACACGACGAGTACTGCCATGAATAATAAGAAGATCGCAAAGACATTCAAGACCGGCGGCAAGGGCCTGGGCAAGGTGCTGGGGCGCCTTGAAGAGGAAGTGATGTGTGCCCTGTGGAAAAGGGGCGAGAGCTGCGGTAAAGAGGTATTGAGAGAGATACAGAAGAGGCGGAAGATAGCCTACACAACGGTCCTTACTGTTCTGGAAAGGCTCGCCAGGAAAGGGCTTGTCCACAAGAGGAAGGAGAACGGCGGCTACCTCTTCAGTCCGGCCCATACGAAGGAAGAGTTTTACGGCACGGTCTCCGAAGAGGTGTTGAAGGGGGTTATCGACCTCTCCAGCACCTATGCCGCGGCGTCTTTCGTCGACATTCTGGCGGATAAGGACCCGGGTGAGCTTGACAGGCTCGCCAGGCTCATCGAGGCGAAGAAGCAGGAACTCAGGAAGGATTAAAAGACAGAGATGGCATACCCCTTGGCGTTCATCCTCTTGTTTGTAACGGGCAGCATGGCGGGGCTCGTTCTCGGTCTGCCGCACCTTGTTGACCTTACGGCCAGGCTGCTGGCATGGTGCCGGAGCATCATGCTTTTGTGCCTTCCCTACGCGTCCGTAATAAAGGCAGGTTTTCTTTGGTCTGGCACGCTTATTGTCGGCGGCGGCGTTCTGTACGCGCTCTTTAAAGGGGCTGCGGGGCTTGTGCGCGCACGCATGGCGCTCAGAAGGCTTCCGCTCGTGGACAGGGGGCTCGGCGTATCCCTGATAAAGGATGACAACCTCAAGGTGGCTTTCACGCACGGGCTGCTGCGACCCAGGATATACCTCTCCACTGGCCTCATAAAGGGACTTTCGAGGGACGAGCTGAGGGCGGTCCTTCTACACGAGGCACACCACAGAAGGTACAGGGATCCGCTCCGCTTTTTTTTCATGTCATTTTTAAGGGACCTCGTCTTCTACCTCCCTCTCGCCGGCTGGTTCGCCAGCGAATTCATGGAGCGCAAGGAAAAGGCCGCTGATGACAGTGTCGTAAGCCGCACCGGGGACACGCTCGGGCTTGCGAGCGCGCTTCTGAAGGTTGCGCGTGCAACACCCGTTGAAATAACCGCGTTGTCCGCATCCATAAAGGGAAAGGGAAGCGGTTCGATCGAGGACAGGATAAGGCGGCTTGTAGACGACGAGGAATGCAAACATAAAAGTGGCTCACGGCCAGTGTCGGCAAGGCTTGTTGCCTCAAGCGTTGCGATAGCAATACTTCTACTACTTAGCGTGTCGCTCCCCATATTCGCATCCGGCACGCCGGGTAAGGGCGACTGCAACAACATGGCCAGCTGCTCCATGGCGTCGGGGGCGGTCGAAAAACAGGCGGGTTCCTGCTGCACCGGGCGCTGCGGCAAATAGAGGTATTTTTTTGCCATCTTATTCTACGCTGCGTAGAATAAGATGGTGAGGTGATGACAAGACGATACGATATGATATGATATTATGATGAACAAAGCCAAAGTACTCACCAAAGCCCAAGTGCTTATCAAGGCATGTATCCTGGTGGTCTCGACCACTGTGGTGTTGCAGGGTGCTGCTGTCACTTCATCGCTGGCATCAGCCTCGGCGGCTGCAAAAGACAACGGGGCGGCGCAGCAGACCGTAACGCTCAATGGACTCATTGCTTACGCCCTGGAGAACAACCCGAGGCTCAAGGCCGCCAGGCTCAAGTGGAAGAGCAAGATAGAAGAGTACCCGCAGGCCACCTCTTACGATGACCCGGTGCTCTCCTACACGCATCCCATAGAAAAGATAGAGACGCGCCTCGGCCCGCAGGAGCGCACGGTCGGCCTGAGCCAGAAGATACCGTTTCCCGGAAAGCTCACGCTCAGGGGCGAGATCGTCAAAAGGGAAATAGCCATCGCCCGGACGGAGTATGAAAAGCTCAGGCGGGATCTCATCGCCGAGGTAAAGAAGGCCTACTACGAGATCTATTACATAGACCGGGCCACAGAGCTCGCCGAGGAGAACAAGGCCGTGCTCGACTACTTCTTCGAGGTAAGCAAGGCCAACTACGGGCTGGACGTATCCGAGCTCGACGAACTGGTGCGGGCCGAGAAGCTTGCAGCACAGGCCTCGTTCGACCTCATAGTGCTTAAGGACATGCGTGAGGGCGCGGTATCAAGGCTCAACATCCTCCTGAACCGCGATCCCGCGCATACCATCCCGAAGGTAGAGGAGCCAGTGTTCAAACCCCTCACCCACTCGCCCGAGGAGCTCTACAGTTGGGCCGCCAAGAACTACGAGGCGCTCAAGATCGCAGGCCTCAAGGTGGAAAAAAACGAGCTCAGCTCGAGGCTCTCGCGCTACAGCTACCTTCCGAACTTCCGGGTGGGGCTGAACTATTCCGAAATAGGCAGTCCGGCCATGGCGGTCGAGGACGGAGGCAGGGACGCAGTGAGCGCAACACTCGGCATAACGATACCCATCTGGTTCGGCAAAAACAGGGCCGCCGTAAGGCAGTCTGATATAGACCGCGCAAGGACCGTCATAGAAAAACAGGCCGTCACAAACGAGATACAGAACGAAGTCAGACGGGTCTACTACAACCTGGCCCGGGCCGAACGGCTCGTCAAGCTATACGGCGAATCCCTCGTGCCCGAGGCAAAGGAGGCGCTCGAGTTCGCGGAGGCCAGGTACAAGACCGGAAAGGAGATGCTCGGCAGGATCCTTGAAACACAGAGCCTGTCGATCAGCTTCCGCATGGTCTACTACAGGGCGCTCGCCGACTATCTGAAGAGCGTGGCGGAGCTCGAAAGGCTCACCGCAAAGGAGCTTTATCAACAGCCATAATCGACCCGGAGGATTACTGGTCATGTCAAAACGTACAGCAGCAACCATAGCAGTAATAGCGGGTATCATCGTCGGCTCCATCGGCATGTACCTTGCGTCAGGATACATCACGTCCGGAAAGGGGGCCGAAGAGGCGACACAACCCGCCGCGGCGAAGAAAGGGAAGAAGATACTCTACTGGCGGGCGCCAATGGACCCGACCTACATATCCGACAAACCAGGCAAGTCACCCATGGGCATGGACCTCATACCGGTGTACGAGGGTGAGGAGGAAGTGACGGAACCGGGCACGGTGAAGATAGACCCTGTCACCGTGCAGACCATAGGGGTGAGGACCGCACCGGTAAGGCGGATGGAGCTTAAGAAGACCGTAAGGACCATAGGAAGGGTCGACTACAACGAAAAGAAGATCTACCGCCTGCACACGAAGGTGGACGGGTGGATAGAAAAGCTCTACGCGGACTTCACCGGACAGATGGTCAGGAAAGGGCAGAGGCTACTTGAGATCTACAGCCCCACGCTCGTCTCCGCCCAGGAGGAGTATCTTCTGGCGCGGAAGTACGCCGGCCGCATGAAAGAGATCGGAAGGGAGTCCATTGTAGGCCTGAGCAGGCGTAGGCTCGAGCTCTGGGATGTGCCGGAGCGGCAGATAAGGGAGCTTGAAAAAAGGGGCAGTATCATGAAGACCCTTCAGATAGTCTCACCCACAACAGGGGTAATCGTCGAAAAACCCGTTACAGAGGGGATGTACGTTAAACCAGGCACGGACCTCTACACTGTGGCCGACATATCGAGGGTTTGGGTCTATGCCGACGTCTACGAATACGAGATACCATGGATAAAGGCCGGCCAGGAGGCGGAGATGACGCTACTATCCTTCCCGGGAGAGGTCTTCAAGGGAAAGGTGGACTTCGTCTATCCGTTCATGGAGCCCAAGACACGCACCGTCCGGGTGAGGCTTGAGGTGGACAACCCTGGCTTCAGGCTCAAGCCGGATATGTACGCGAACGTGACGCTCAAACCGGTCATAAGCAAAGACGCCGTGGCCGTGCCCACGGAGGCGGTCATAAGGTCCGGTGAGAGGAACATAGTGATACTCAGCAGGGGAGACGGCAAGTTCAGCCCGCGCGAGATAACGCTCGGCGCCGAGGCCGAAGGCTACTACGAGGTCATAGAGGGGCTCGACGAAGGGGATGTGGTCGTCACGTCAGCACAGTTCCTCATAGACTCCGAGAGCAAGCTGAAGGAGGCCATCGGAAAGATGCTGGAGACCAAAAAGTCGGAAGATCCCATGGACCACGGAACAATGGAACACGGGAGTATGGACCACGAGGACATGGAGAAGATGGACCATATGGAACACGGCAACATGGACCACGAGGGCATGGAGAAGATGGACCATATGGAACACGACAACATGGACCACGAGGGCATGGGGAAGATGGACCACATGGAACACGGCAACATGGACCACGAGGGCATGGAGAAGATGGACCATATGGAACACGACAACATGGACCACGAGGGCATGGAGAAGATGGACCATATGGAACACGACAACATGGACCACGAGGGCATTGGGAAGATGGACCATATGGAACACGGCAACATGGACCACGAGGGCATGGGGAAGATGGACCATATGGAACACGGCAACATGGAAGGCATGATGCACAAGGAAGACAGCCGCTGAACGAACGGTCGGCTTACGGCCACACAGGGGAAAACACCAAACGAAGTTCCCCGTAGCAGGCCACAGGGACGGCGGACGGGATTCACGTGCGATGCGTGCCAGATGATATTCACCTGTCAATCCACAGCAAGCTGCACAAATGCGCTCGCTGGGCATATTCACCATAAGGTTTTCACATGCTCAAAAAGATAATTGAACTTTCGATAAACAACCGATTCCTGGTGATACTCTTCGTCGTCTTCGTCATAGGCTGGGGCATAATTGCGATAAAAAAGACCCCGCTTGACGCCATCCCGGACCTGTCCGACGTGCAGGTCATAATCTACACGGAATACCCCGGCCAGGCGCCGCAGGTGGTCGAAGACCAGGTAACCTACCCGCTTACAACGGCGATGCTCAGCGTGCCCTATGCAAAGGTGGTAAGGGGCTATTCGTTCTTCGGATTCTCCTTTGTGTACATAATCTTCGAGGACGGCACAGACATATACTGGGCCAGGAGCAGGGTCCTCGAGTACCTGAACTTCGTCGCAGGAAGGCTCCCCCAGGGTGTAACACCGAGCCTCGGTCCGGACGCCACGGGTGTCGGCTGGGTGTACGAGTACGCGCTCGTCGACAAGACCGGCAAGTACGATCTCTCGGAACTGAGGAGCTTGCAGGACTGGTACTTGCGCTATGAACTGCAGACTGTGCCGGGGGTCTCGGAGGTCGCAAGCATCGGCGGATACGTGAAGCAGTACCAGGTCGAGGTCGACCCCAACAAGCTCCTTGCCTACAACATACCGCTCGGCAAGGTCAAGCACGCCATAATGCGCTCTAACAATGACGTGGGCGGAAGGCTCGTTGAGATGGCCGAGACCGAGTTCATGGTCCGGGGACTGGGCTACATAAAGTCCATAGAAGACATAGAAAACATCGCCATAGGCACGGACTCCGACGGCACGCCGATCACCGTGAAGGACGTGGCCCACGTGCATCTCGGTCCGGAGCTACGAAGGGGCATTGTCGAGCTCAACGGCGAGGGAGAGGTTGCAGGCGGCATCGTGATCATGCGTTACGGCGAGAACGCGCTCAAGGTCATAGAGAACGTAAAGGAAAAGCTCGAAGCCCTCAAGCAGGGTCTCCCCGAAGGCGTTGAGATAGTGACGGTCTACGACCGTTCCGGTCTCATACACAGGGCCATCGAGACGCTAAAGGAGAAGCTCATCGAGGAGGGGATCGTCGTCTCCATAATCTGCATAATCTTCCTCCTGCACTTCAGAAGCTCGCTTGTCGCCATATTCACCCTTCCGGTTAGCATCCTCATGGCCTTCATCGTAATGTACTACCAGGGCATAAACGCAAACATCATGAGCCTCGGCGGTATAGCCATAGCAATAGGCGCGATGATAGACGCCGCCATTGTAATGGTAGAGAACGCCCACAAGCACATCGAGCACGAAAAGGAAAACGGGGGAGACAGGGACCACTGGCGGATCATACTGGATGCATCCAAGGAGGTGGGGCCCGCGCTCTTCTTCTCGCTCCTTATAATAACGGTATCCTTCATGCCGGTCTTCACGCTCCAGGCTCAGGAGGGCAGGCTCTTCAGCCCACTTGCATACACCAAGACCTATGCAATGGCAGCCTCGGCCATACTGTCCTTGACCGTGCTACCGGTGCTGATGGGGTACTTCATAAGGGGTAAAATACTTCCCGAGGCGCGTAACCCCGTCAACCGGTTCCTACTCTTCGTATACCGCCCTATAGTCCATTTCGTCTTGAAGTTCAAAAAAAGCGTTCTGATCGCTGCGGTGCTCGTGCTGGTAGCCACTCTCATACCCTTCAAGAAGCTCGGCGGCGAATTCATGCCGCCCCTGAACGAGGGCGACCTACTCTACATGCCCACGACCATGCCGGGCATATCCATAACCAAGGCGAGGGAGATACTACAGCAGACCGACAAAATCCTCAAGACCTTCCCCGAGGTCCACCATGTCTTCGGCAAGATCGGAAGGGCCGAGACCGCCACGGACCCGGCGCCTCTCTCCATGCTCGAAACAACCATAATGCTCAAGCCAAAGGAGGAGTGGCGCGAGGGCATGACCATAGAAAAGCTCATAGAGGAGATGGACAGGGCCATAAAGTTTCCGGGGGTCACGAACGCATGGACCATGCCCATTAAGACGAGGGTCGACATGCTCTCAACCGGCATCAAGACGCCGGTGGGCATAAAGGTCGCCGGCGATGACCTTGAAACCCTCGAAGAACTCGGCAAAAAGATAGAGGCGGTCGTAAGGGATATCCCCGGCACCCTCTCGGTCTACTCCGAGAGGGTCGTCGGCGGGAACTACCTCGACTACGAGATAGACAGGCTTGAGGCCGCAAGGTACGGCCTTACGGTGGGAGACGTGCAGGACATAATACAGTCGGCCATAGGAGGAATGAACATCACCACCACGATAGAGGGGCTAGAGAGGTATCCGGTCAACCTGAGATACGGAAGGGAGCTCAGGGACGATCTGTCGAAGCTCAGGCGCATACTGATACCCACGCCCAGCGGCGCGCAGATACCGATCACACAGGTCGCACGTATAAGCATAAAAAAGGGTCCCCCGTCCATAAAGAGCGAGAACGCAAGGCTGAACGCCTGGATATACGTGGACATAAAGGACATAGACGTTGGCACCTATGTAAAGAACGCCAAGGCGGTACTGGCTGAAAAAATAACCATACCGGCCGGGTACTCGATAACGTGGAGCGGCCAGTACGAGTACATGGAGAGGGCCAAAGAGAGGCTGAAGCTCGTGGTGCCCCTCACCCTGGCGATCATCTTCCTGCTCCTGTACTTCAACTTCTCGAGCATCGTGGAGAGCGCGATCATCATGCTTTCCCTTCCCTTCGCGCTCGTCGGCGGGGTGTGGCTCATGTACCTCCTGGGCTACAATATGAGCGTCGCCGTCGGCGTGGGATTCATAGCCCTCGCGGGGGTCGCCGCGGAGACCGGTGTGGTCATGCTCATATACCTCGACCACGCGTACGAGAAGCGCTACTACAGCGGCAGGATGAACACCATCGAAGACCTGCATGCAGCGATAGTTGAAGGCGCGGCCGAGAGGGTCCGCCCCAAGATGATGACGGTTCTTGCAACAATCGGCGGACTCGTACCCATCATGTGGGGTACGGGTACGGGATCGCAGGTCATGAAGCGTATCGCGGCACCAATGGTCGGCGGAATGGTATCGGCCACGGTGCTCACCCTGGTGGTCATACCAGCGGTCTACGCCCTGTGGAAGGGCCGCGGACTGAGAAAAATGATGGGATCGGAGAAGGAATGAACGGGAGGTTTGTATGAAGGAGATAAAGGCGTACATACGGGAGTTAAAGGCTGAAGAAGTGATACATGCGCTCGAGGAGGCAGGGGTGCCTGGAGTGACCGCGATAGAGGTCAAGCGGATCGGGCCGGATATCGCCCCTGAAAAGGCCCGCTACTCCATAGACTACGGAGAAAAAATCTGCCCGATCACGAAGATTGAGATCGTCTGCAGCGATGGGGACGTGGTAAGGCTGGTCGATGTCATACAGAAGACCGCATACACGGGTCACAGGGGTGACGGCGCTATATTCGTCTCCAATATAGAGCACGCCGTAAAGATAAGGACCGGCGAGTGGGGCGAAGGCGCGTTGCTTCCCGGACCGCAGGGAGAACAGGGGTGAGGAAGGGACCTCGGCTCTGCAACCGGACCCAAACCGCAAAAAAACGAAGAAAGGAGGATGAAATGAGGATAATTAGTATATCGAAGCTGCTTGTAGGGCTCTTACTTGCCGTCTCGCTCCTGGCCGCACCAGCCGTGGCCGCGGACAAGATGGAGATGAAGGGGCACGGCATGATGGACCATGGAATGATGACGAAGGATGCGAAGAAGAAACACCACGCCATGATGCGCGACATGATGGGCATGCTCAAGGAGACCATGGCCATAGTGAGGGACCTTTCCGGCGCCCCGACCCCGGCACAGAAAAAGAGGCTGGATGAAATGATCAAGCGCATGGATGAGATAATGGAGGTGCACAAAAAGATGATGAAGGGAAAAGGCGGTGAAAAGACAGGGATGTAGTTGCTTCACCGGGAACTCTCTTGCCCGCTGGGGTCGTCTCATTCCGGAAAAAAAGAGCTATAATAGAGAGGTGTAACATATGAAAACCAAGGCATTGCATCGGTCATCGACCCGGTTCGATTGCGTGTGGATAAAGGCCGCATTCTTTACAGGCGTACTCCTATCGGTGATGATTCTCACGCAGAGATATTCGTATTCAGGGCAGTCCCCGGTGGTCATGCCGGTCAAATCGAACGAGGTCTGCATGGTGACCGACCGGGTCATGGGCAGACCGCAGATACCCGTCGAGGTGGACGGCAAGGTGTACTACGGCTGTTGCCAGGGATGCAAGAGACGTCTGAAGAACGACGTCAATCTGCGTTTCGCAACGGATCCCCTCACCGGCCGAAGGGTGGACAAGGCAAAGGCCGTAATCATCGAGGGGACAAGAGGAGAGGCCCTTTACTTTGAATCGATCGACACGGCCATGAGATACCGCGTCTCGGCTGCGAAAGGAGAGAAACAACAGAAACCCTGACCAGGAGCCCGGTTCATACGATGACGGGGTTGACCCGCGCTTTGCTGCCCGGACTCGGCGGGATGGCCAATATCCACCCGCTGCCGGTGCACTTCCCCATAGCCCTTTACAGCGCCTTTTTCCCCACGGAGCTTATAGTGGTGGTGTTCAAGAAAAAAGAGCTCCGGGATGCGGCCGAGTGGCTCCTTTACCTGGGCACGCTCGGGGCCATCGGTACGGTTGCAACGGGGCTCCGTGCCCCGGCACGGTCGCCCATGCCGGCGATGTCCATGCAGTCATGCAGAGCCACAGAAACATGGGGCTTGTCGTGCTCGCACTTGGTGCGGTACTCTCCGGGTGGAGAAGCATAGTGGGTGCCAGATTCTCCCCCAAGGCCCAGACGGCGCATCCCGCCGTCGCCTTCATCATGGTCACCGCCATGGGCTTCGGCGCGGACATGGAGGGCTCACGGTCTACAGGCACGGTGTCTCGGTGGAGGCCATGTGCACGCGGTGCCGCACGAACATTGACTATGCATTGGTTGAGGGAAGTACAATGAGTATATCGAAGCTGCACTTGGCAGGAATCGTGGTGGCTCAGTACCGGATGGTGCACGAGCTTGCCGAGATGATGAAGGAGCTGCTCTCCATAGTGAGGGACTCTTCCGGACCGCACCTGACTCCCCACGAAAAGAGGCTTACACAAATGCTTCAGCGGCTGGAGGATATCACCAGGAAAAACGAGGATATACTTGATGCTTGACGTACATACTATCGCGGAAAGGAGGGGATGGATATGAGGAGACGTTTTCTTGTACCTAGGGTCGCCCACTGCGACGAAGGACACAGTACCGCGTCCCGGGCATGACGTTAAACTGCCCCTTAGTGATACCATACGGGTCTTGAAATGCACGGAAAGGCGCCTGTCCCGGCCGGAACGTTACATCCTGTATGGTCCGCTGCTCCAGGGACCATACAGGCGGGACCGTGGCTTTGCGGAACGGAAGCGCTTTGACCGTCAAGGTGAAGACACTCACCGCCCTGCACGGCCGATGGGAGGGAATACGGATGACGACAGGTACTGTTTTGTGGTTTATCATCATAGGGGTGCTCTTCTACCTCATGATGAAAAGGGGCGGGTGTTGCGGTGGAGGGCACGGACATGCTCACGGCCCGGGATCCGGAAAAAGGTCCAGACATAAGGAAGAGGAGCACGGGCCCGGCGACAAGGGCGGCTGCCACTGAAAATGCACAGCGATCGCCTGCATGCATGCGGCACGCAGGCAGGCGATCTTCTGCAGACGATTAGGTTGCCCTAAGGGTCATCGGAACTGTGACCCTCAGGGCACCGCCCGAGCGCACCCTTTACGCAAGCTTTCAGGAGGATGGAGAGAAGATGGCAAAAGACCCGGTATGCGGCATGGATGTAGATCCGAAGGAAGCAGCCGGCAGGACCGTCTACAAGGGCAAGACATATTACTTCTGCAGCTCGAGCTGCAAGGACAGCTTCGACGGCGACCCGGAGGCCGTGCTGACACCGGCAAAGGAACCCTCCACTCCTGCAAAAAAAGGCCCTGAGCGGACCGCAGGGCTCAAGAAGATAGACCTGCCCATAACCGGCATGAGCTGCGCCTCATGCGCGGCCAAGATAGAAAAGGGGCTCGCCGGGCTCAGCGGCATAGTCAAGGCGAGTGTGAACTTCGCGACCGAGAAGGTCTCCATAACGTATGATCCCTCCGAGGTCCACCTCACCGACTTCATAAAGACCATAAAGGAGCTCGGCTACAACGCCGGCGTGGAGACCGTAACGCTGCCCATCCAGGGTATGAGCTGTGCTTCCTGCGTGGAGAAGATCGAGAAGGCGCTCAACGGCCTCGACGGGGTCGTAAGCGCCTCCGTGAACTTCGCGACCGAAAAGGCGACCGTGAACTATATCCCCATCGCCGTCGGCACCGAGGAGATGGTGAAGGCGGTAAGGGGTATAGGCTACGACGTCGTAGAGGTAAGGAAGGAAGAAGACATCCTCGAAAGGGAGGAACGGGCGAAAAAAGAGGCCTTCAGAAGGCTCAAGACCAAGGTCATAGCCGGCGCCGTGCTTACAGTACCCATCTTTCTTTTGACCTACCCCGATCTTTTCGGCCTGAGCGCCATCTTCGGCTTTTCAAGGCGTACATACTTCATTCTCATGTTCGTGCTCGCATCCCCTGTCCAGTTCTGGTGCGGAAGGCAGTTCTACAGCGGGGCCTGGGCCGCTGCCCGGCACAGGACCACCGACATGAACACACTCATAGCCGTCGGAACATCCGCCGCCTACCTCTACAGCCTCGCAGCCACCTTCTTCCCCGGCTTCTTCGAGGCAAGGGGTTTCGAGGCGGAGGTATACTTCGACACGGCAGCGGCCATAATAGTCCTCATACTACTCGGACGTCTCCTCGAGGCAAGGGCCAAGGGCCAGACCTCTGAGGCGATAAAGAAGCTGATCGGCATGCAGGCCAAGACAGCTCGCGTTATAAGGGACGGCAGGGAGGTGGACATCCCCGTGGAGGATGTCCAGGTCGGTGACACCGTCATTGTAAGGCCCGGCGAAAAGATACCCGTGGACGGGGTGGTAGTCGAAGGATACTCTTCGGTCGACGAGTCCATGATAAGCGGCGAGAGCATGCCCGTTGAGAAAAAGGCGGGTGACGAGGTCATAGGGGCGACTATCAACAGGACCGGCTCCTTCAGGTTCAGGGCCACACGGGTGGGCAAGGAGACCGCGCTTGCGCAGATAATAAAGATGGTCGAGGAGGCCCAGACAACCAAGCCCCCGATAGCCAGGATGGCGGACCTCATAGCGAGCTACTTCGTGCCGGCCGTCATAGGCATAGCGATCATCACTTTTATTGTATGGTACCTCTTCGGCCCGGAACCATCCTTCACCTACGGGCTCCTTAACTTCGTAGCCGTCCTCATAATCGCCTGTCCCTGCGCACTCGGGCTCGCAACCCCTACCTCCATAATGGTCGGAACCGGCAAGGGTGCAGAGAACGGGATACTCATAAGGGGCGGCGAGTCACTCGAGACGGCCCACAAACTCACGGCTATAATCCTCGACAAGACCGGAACACTTACAAAGGGCGAGCCCTCGCTGACAGACGTGGTAAGGCCCCATGGAGAGGACTTCAAAGAGGACGAGATACTCTTCTATGCGGCATCTGCTGAAAAGGGCTCGGAGCACCCGCTCGGCGAGGCCATCATAAACGGCGCCAAGGAGCGCGGCATCGATGCGGCGACACCCGAAGGTTTCAACGCTATACCCGGCCACGGCATAGAGGCCGTGGTCAGCGGAAGGAAGGTGCTACTTGGCAACATCAAACTCATGCAGGACAAGGGGGTGGATACCCGGGGGCTTGAAGAAGAGGCCGAAAGGCTCTCCGACGAAGGCAAGACCCCCATGTACCTTGCCGTGGACGGCGTGGCGGCAGGTCTTATAGCCGTCGCCGACACGCTCAAGGAGTATTCGAGGGAGGCGGTCAAGGCCCTTCACAACCTCGGCCTCGAGGTGGCGATCCTCACCGGCGACAACAGGCGGACCGCAGAGGCCATAGCAAAGGCCGTGGGCATCGACAGGGTGCTGGCGGAGGTGTTGCCCGAAGACAAGGCCAATGAGGTGAAAAAGCTCCAGGCAGAGGGCAAGGTTGTCGCAATGGTGGGCGACGGTATAAACGACGCGCCTGCGCTGGCGCAGGCGGACGTGGGCATAGCGATAGGAACCGGTGCGGACGTGGCCATGGAGGCATCGGACATAACGCTCATAAGCGGGGACCTGAGGGGTATCGTCACCGCCATAGCGCTCAGCAGGGCCACGATAAGAAACATCAAGCAGAACCTCTTCTGGGCCTTCTTCTACAACTCATCGCTCATCCCGATAGCTGCGGGCGTCCTGTATCCCTTCTTCGAGATACTCCTAAACCCGATATTCGCCGCCGCAGCCATGGGACTGAGCTCGGTGAGCGTTGTAACAAACGCCCTCAGGCTCAGGTGGTTCAAGCCGCCTGTAACATAGGTGCAGTAGCCCGCTTGAAAGCGCATGGACCGGCATCCGGAAGCACGCGGAATACGGCCCGGTCCTATAAAAAGGAAGGACAACCGCCATGAAAGAGGGAACCATCGGTGCCTTGAGGATACTACATGACTTCTCGAAGGCCATAAGCTCCACCCTGGACGTAGACATGGTAGTAGAGACGATCCTGGAAAAGACATCGGCAATGATGGGTACCGACAAGGTGCTCCTCCTGCTCCTCGACGGCGAAGATAACACCCTGTACGTCCGAGGTTCCGCAGGTTTTTCCGAAGGGGAGCTCAGGGCCACGCGCTTCTACAACGTGGGCTCCTTCGACCACTGCATAGTGTACAAGGGAAGCGTCATCACCTTGAAGGAAATCCTTCCCCGTGGCTATTACAGAAGGATTGCAGCCATCATGCCCGTGCTTGACGGTATGGTCTTCGCTCCCCTGGAGACGGGCGGCAGGGCCCGGGGCCTGCTCGGCATAGAGGCCGCCAGACGGAGACTGTCGAAGGTGGAGCTGGAGATACTCTGCTCCATCGCCAGCCAGTCGGCCGTGGGTATTGAGAACGGAAAACTGTACAGGAAGCTGCACGATGCCTTTCTCCATACAGCCGAGGCCCTTGCCGAGGCCATCACGAGCAGGGACCCCTACACCGGCGGCCATACCAGACGGGTCGTGGAATACTCACAAAAGCTCTCCTCCTCACTAGGCCTGTCCCCGGAGGAAGAGGAGGATCTGAAGCTTGCGGCGATCCTGCACGACGTGGGAAAGATCGGAATAGACGACGCGATATTGAGAAAGGGAGGGCTTCTATCCGAACGGGAGGAGGCCCTTATGAGGATGCACCCCGAGATAGGGGCGAGGATCCTGGGGTTCGTCGAGGAGATGCACGGTGTCATACCCGGCGTACTCTACCATCACGAAAGGTTCGACGGAACGGGCTACCCCGAGGGGCTGAAGGGAGACGAAATTCCACTCCAGGCCAAGATAATAGCGGTCGCCGACGCCTATGACGCACTGACCACCGAAAGGCCGTACAAAAAGGCCCTGGACCGGGACGAGGCCATAGAAGAGGTGCGTAGATCCTGCGGGTCTCACTTCGACCCTTCGATAGCCGGGCCCTTCTGCGAGCTCATGAAGGAAGAAAGTCCAGTCGGCAAGGACTGATTGGCCGGGCAAAAGGTGCGCACCGGATGCGACCGATGCGGCATGCAAGCCCGTAACACATTGATCAGACAGGTGCGGGGAAGACACGGGACGAAGGATGCTGCGGCGCCTTCCTGTGTATGGTTGCGGCGCTGCATGCAACGTATGGTCCACGGCAGGACGGTACGTTAATCCTTGGACAACAACCGACAAAAGGAAAGCGAGGCCGGACAATGAAGAAGCGTGTTATTGTTCTTCTATTCAGCGTGGTGACGGTCCTTTATCACCTCGCAGCAGATGCAAACGCCGAGACCCACATGTCAAGGGGCGAAGCACTCTATAACAGGCACTGCTCACGCTGCCACGGCGAGAAGGCCGCGGGCACAGACAAGGGGCCGCCGCTTGTACACAGGATATATCACCCGAGCCACCACTCGAACATCAGCTTTCACATGGCGGTCACGAGAGGCGTCAAGGCCCACCACTGGAACTTCGGCGACATGCCAAAGATAAAAGGGCTGGACATGGAAAAGACGCGCCTTATCATATACTACCTAAGGCGCCTTCAGAAGGACGCGGGTATCTTCTGACTCCTGATCAATGGTAGCCTAACCAGGTGGCGGTCATACCGTTACCCTTCGAGCGAGATATGGATACGATGAAGAAGGATCCTGTATGCAAAATGTCCGTGGATGAAGACGAGGCCCTCTCAACGGAATGTGACGGCATGGTGTATTACTTCTGTTCCGAAGGCTGCAGGGATGTATTTCTCAGGACAAAGGCATGCAAACTCCCGCGAACATCCTATGACCTCATAATCATCGGAGGCGGTCCGGCCGGTATGACCGCCGGGGTATACGCGGCCACCCTCAAGATGGACGCCCTGCTCATAACAAAAGACCTCGGCGGCCAGGCCATTGACAGTACAAAGATAGAGAATTACATGGGTTACGACTTCATAACCGGACCCGAGCTCATAGAAAAGTTCAAGTACCAGTTGATCCACTCGTATTATCTGAACCACCTGATGAGCGAGGTTGAGAGGATCGAATCCGCTGGCGGCGGATTCCTTATCACGACCTCCGAGCTCAAGAAGTACTTCGCCAGGACACTTATCATAGCCACCGGCATGTCCAGGAGGAGGCTGGGCGTACCCGGCGAGGAGAAGTTCCAGAGAAAGGGGGTCTTCTACGGAAACATCCAGGATGTAAGCTTCGTTCAGGGAGAGGACGTGGCGGTCGTTGGAGGCGGAAACACAGCGCTGCAAATCGTTGAAAACCTGCATACCGTCGCAAGGAAGATACACCTTGTCAGCACCACGCAGCTCACGGCAGATCCTGCTGTAATTGAAAGGGTACGTGGCTTCAGGAACTTCCACGAATATACCGGATACAACGTGGTCGAGTTCAAGGGTGACGCGACACTCTCCGGCATCACGGTAAGGAAAAAGGCGGAAAAGGATGAGCTGCACATCCCTGTCAAGGGTGTCTTCATTGCCATAGGGCTGCATCCCAACTCCTCGCTCGTCTCTCACCTTGTAGAGATCAACGAAAGGGGTGAGATCGTAATAGAGCCCGACTGTTCCACCTCCCGCCGGGGGATATTCGCTGCAGGGGATGTCACAAACGCCTTTGGAAAACGAATCATCATAGCATCCGGCGAAGGCGCAAAGGCGGCGCTCGCCGCAAGGCAATATGTACTCGGATTGCGGCGTAAGAGCTCATGAAAAGGTGTGGATGGAAACAGATGACGAGCAGTCCCGGATGCATAACGGAGGGGTGTTGGTTACACTATCAACCCGCTCACAGAGGAGGTGACCCGTGTCCGATATAAAGCACCACAAGATAAGGTTTGTTGAACGGCCTGAAATGGATCCGGCCGAGCTCGAGGCAGAGCTCAAGAAGATCGATGGCATGATCGACGCAAAGATAGACGCGGACCACCGCGAGGTCTCGGTCGAGTACGATCTTCTCAAGTGCAGGGAAGAGGATATCGAGCGCTGGATGACCGAGGCGGGGTTCGTCCTCGATGACAGCCTCAGGGAGAGGGTCAGGAGGGGCTGGATACGTTATACAGAGGAGAACGAGCTCGATGCGCTGAGGTCCAGGCCCCTTTCGTGCTGCGACTCGGAAGAGATAGAGCGCAGGAAAAAGGAGCTCGAGTAGACGGCGCTAAAGCCTCCTGACCATCCTTGCATACAGCTCCGGAAGCCTCATGGCGAGCCTGTCGATCCCGGACACCACGGCGTAGTTGCCCCTTCCGAAAAGGCGCGGCAGGTACTCGTGCGCGCTTGTGTCGACGGTAAGACAGAAGGGCACTATCCCCTCCCTCTCGGCCTCCTTCACCGCCATCCTTGTATCCTCTATCCCGTACCTGCCCTCGTAGATGTCGAGGTCATTGGGCTTCCCGTCGGAGAGGATGAAGAGAAGCCTAACCCTCGAAGACTCGCCTTTCAAAAGGACGGTGGCATGCCTTACGGCGGGCCCCATCCTCGTGTAATGGTACGGAATGAGCCCACCTATGCGTTCCTTTATACTCCTACAGTACCGCTCGGAAAACCCCTTGATCCGATAGAGCCTGCAGTCCCTTCTCGTCCTGCCGGAAAAACCGTATATGGCATGCCTGTCCAGGAGCCCCTCGGTGGCCTCGCAGAAGATCACGAGCGCCTCCTTTTCGTGGTCTATGACCCGCCTGTCCCTTACCCACGCATCGGTGGACATGCTGAGGTCGACAAGAAAGAGGACGGATATGTCCCTGTCGATCCTCCTGTAAGAAGTATAGAGCCTCTCGTCCGGCTGCCTGCCGGCTTCCATGTCGGCCACAGCCTCCACCGCGGAGTCTATGTCTATGGAATCACCGTCCCACTGGCGCCTTACGAACATGGCGGCAGGGGTGATGGATTCGAACCTGCGCTTCACCTCCCTTACGATGCCGCTGTTCTCCTTGAGGACCGCATCGGCGAAGTCACCGTCGAGGCCATCGACGTCCACTTCCCTGACCGTTGAAAAACCACCCCTGAAGGAAAGGCTCCTGTAGTCCCATTCATGATAGAGAAACACCTTTTCTGTTGCGACCCCTTCTTCTTCGACGCCCTCCGCCGGCCCCCGGTCCACTTCCAGATCCGCGTCGAACGAGGCGTTCGTACTCCTTTCGACCTCGGCGACCGTGAGCTCCTCCATCTGGTCGGCCTTCTTTGCGCTGTCGTCGTCCCTTTCGTCGTCAAAGGGACGCCTGACGTTTATGAACTCGGCCCACGAAAGCACCTTTTCGTATATGTTGAGCATCAACCCCTGCTCGTTGGCCTCCTCGTCCACCTCCCGCCTGTGCGCGATGTAACGGCTGCGTTCATCCGGCCCCTTTTCCCCGTCCCCGCCGCCCTCGCCCCTCTCTGGACCCTTTCGCACGGCCTCCACGCCGTCCCCGCGGTCGCACTCAAGCCTCTGCGGAACGAGCCTTCCCCAGGGTGGAAACGGGACCATGGCCCTGTAGTCTCCGAGCTTGACCCCCTCGCCGAGCCACTCTTCCCTGATCCTCCCGGCAATAGCAAGGCTCTCCCACGGGGAGCCGGCCGGTGCGGCCGCGGAACCGTCCGTAAAGGTGGCAGCAATGGACTCCATGAGATACGACTCCACCCTTCGCTCGGCTGTGCCGAGGTACTTCGATGCAGGCCTCCTCGTTACAAGGTGCTCGGCCATCCGCTCCCAGCCGCGCAGCACCCCGGGGAATTCCCTCCTGATGAGAAAGAAGAGCCTCGTGTTCTCCGTTATCCAGAAAATGTCGGCAAGGAGCCTGTCCCTTTCGAGCAGCCCGCGGTTTAATGCGGCCGCATTGAGGGTGCCCCACCTCGCCTGCGCCGAAAGGAAGAAGACAAGGAGCCTTGCAAGCCCCTCCTGTTGCCCCCGGTCCGGCATATCAACGAGACTGACCGGAAGATAAATCGTACGGCCGTCGCACCAGCCGTAGCCGTACTCAGGCAGGACGGACGGATGCGCCATCCTGTGCAGCACCGGACGGTACGGGCAGGGTCGCGGATCACCCTTCAGGTCCACGACCCTGACCTCCCTGCCCGCGACCATGGAGGCAAGGAGCCCGAAGCGCCTGAGGTGTTCCCTCGTGTGGAACGGGGCCCTTTCCGGCTCCCACCTTTTGATACGGCGGTTGTTTACGAGCCTTATGACCCTGTCGACACCCTTTCCCGCAAGCTCTTCTATCATACGCCCCCTGTCGATTTTTCAGAAGATTGCCTCCACCATGTCTGTTACCGCCTTTTGCAGGTCCCTGTCGTCGGTGAGCGTGTTCACTATGGCGACGGTGCAGGCCGTCCGTGGCGGCAGCCCGCCCCCGATGAGACCCGCCGCATGGACAAGCAGCCTGGTGCCGGGAGGCGTATCAAGCCCCGAGTCCGCAAGCTCCCTGATCTTTCTGCCGAGCCCGACGAGCCTACGGGCGAGATCCCTGTCCACGCCGCCTTCCCTTTCGACTATCTCCGCCTCCATCTCCTCAGGGGGATAGTCGAACTCGATGGTCACGAACCTCTGGCGCGTGCTGGGCTTCAAGTCCTTCAGTATGTGCTGGTAGCCGGGGTTGTAGGATACGACGAGCATGAAGCTCTCCGGGGCCTTGAGCTCCTCGCCGGTCTTCTCGACGGCGAGGATCCTCCTGTCATCGGCAAGGGGGTGTATCACGACCGTCGTGTCCTTGCGGGCCTCGACGATCTCGTCGAGGTAGCATATCCCGCCTTCCCTCACGGCCCTGGTAAGGGGACCGTCCACCCAAACGGTCTCCCTGCCCTTTATGAGGAACCTTCCCACCAGGTCCGAGGCGGTAAGGTCGTCATGGCATGAGACCGTGTGGACCGCAAGCCCCAGACGGTGGGCCATATGCACCACGAAACGCGTCTTGCCGCAACCCGTCGGCCCCTTAAGGAGCACCGGCATCCTGCTCCTGAAGGCCGCCTCGAAGACCTCGACCTCCGGGCCTACGGGCAGATAAAACGGCGCCGTCCCGTCCGAGGTACCATAGCCCACCGGCCCTTCCCTAAGCCCCTTGGTTGCTTCCATTTATACCTCCCTTCTACCCTTGCCCGGGGTGAAGAAGTCATACAGGTACACCGCAAGCCCCAGGGCGAAGATGAAGCCGAAAATAAGCCTCAACCCGTAGAAGAGCCGCATGTAGCCCTGGGTCTCCATGTATGGCATGGCAAGGACCCTCTGCAGATAGGTCTGCACTATGCCCGCCCCTGTGAGCGAGAGCGCTATGAACATCATGGATACGACCATCGTCCAGAAGGCGAAGACCTCGGCCTTCTGGTGCGTTATCTCCGTCACCTTCCTCAGGTTGGGCACGGCGTACGAGGCCATCGCAAGCACTATCATGGCGTACGCCCCGAAGAACGCCAGGTGGCCGTGGCTGGCCGTAACCTGCGTGCCGTGTGTGTAGTAGTTTATCTGCGGCAGCGTGTGCATGAAGCCCCACACGCCGGCACCCAGGAACGACATCACCGCTGCGCCGGCTGTCCAGAGCACCGCCGCGCGGTTGGGATGGCTCCTGGTCCTCTTAGACACCATCTTGAACGAAAAGGCAACCATTGCCACGAACGGAAGCGGCTCCAAGGCCGAGAACCACGCCCCCCATGTCTGCCAGAACTCGGGCGTGCCTATCCAGTAGTAATGGTGTCCGGTGCCGATGATGCCGGTGACAAAGGTGAGCCCTATGATGAGGTACAGCCACTTCTCTGCAACCTCCCTGTCTATGCCAGTGAGCTTTATCAGGAGAAACGACAGCAAGGCGGCCATTATGAGCTCCCAGACCCCCTCGACCCAGAGGTGTACGACCCACCACCAGTAGTACTTGTCAACGGTCATGTTGGCCGGCTTGAAGAAGGCGAAGAGATAGAAGAGCGCAAGCCCCAGGAATCCGCCGAAGAACACTATTGATATGGTGCTCCTCTTCCTGCCCTTGAGTATCGTCATGAGCATGTTGAAAAGGAAGAGCAGCGCCACTATGACTATGCCGACCTTCACGCTGTCGGGCTGCTCCAGAAACTCCCTTCCGTCGTGTATCCTGAAGAGATAGCCCACGATAGCCGTAACCCCGCCTATCAGGAAGAGCCAAAACTGCACCCAGGCTATCTTTATGCTGAATATCTCGCCCTCGACCTCCTCGGGCATCATGTAGTAGGCCGAGCCCATGAAACCGAAGAGTATCCAGACTACGAGGAGGTTTATGTGGATCATGCGCCCTATGTTGAACGGGATGGCCGGAAAGAGCAGGTCAGGCCACAGGTACTGCGAGCCTATTATGAGTCCGAAGAGTATCTGCAGCCCGAAGAGTATCATTGCCACTACAAAGTACGGATATGCGATACGCTGTGATTCGTACTGGTACTTCATAATCCATCTCTCCTTGCGGTTGATGTTGGTTGTGGACCGGCCGCAGCTATCCCTCTATGTTCGGCGGCCACCCGGCGGTGTCGACCTCTCCGAGCCACTTGAAGAACTCGACTAGTGCGTCGATGTCCTCCCTGGAAAGGTCGAACCTTGGCATCTTCCTCGTCGTGCCCCATCCCTGTACCGCCGCGGTCTCGAGCACGGTCCTCACGAACTCCTCACCGCGCCTTTCGATGACATTTCCGAGCTCAGGGGCGTAGTATGCGCCCTCGCCGAAGAGTGTGTGACAGTCGATGCAGGCGTGTCTCTCCCAGACCTTCTTGCCGTATGCGACCTGTGCGGTTATCTTCTCCGGGTGCGTCCTCTCCGGAAAAGAGACATGGGACAGGTACGTGAGCACCAAAAGCACGGCCCACACGATCACCGATGCCCCGATGAACATGTTTCTTGCAGAAGCCTTGGTCATAACAACGCCTCCTTCTATGTGATTGTTAAGGATAAGAGAAGAGTGGAATGTACTTTGTCCCCAGATATAGCACGACCGCCCCGGTGCCGCCATGACTTACCTCAGGCTGGTGTTGACATATGTCAGTTGCACGATCCTGCCGCGGAGGCGCAGGCAGCGGGGGATGCGACTGTGCTATCGTGTCAAGGATGCGAATGCAACAACCCACGCGGGAAAGGGTCGTGAGCGGTGATGCAGGAAACGTCTGTGGATGCGATTTACGGTTGGATGCGTGATGGGGTAACGCGGGTTTTAAGACAGTCCGGCCATGTCACCGGTAAAGGTCATGCATCCTTTGCACACCTGAAGCCGAGGTTGTTGATTGTGGTCCTCGGGCTGTACCCCACCCTGAAGAAGGTCTGGGCGAAGCGGTGGGTGAGCCCCCAGGAGCCTCCCCTCACGACCTTGGTCTTTTCGTCGAAGTCCGAGGATGTCCACTCCCATACATTCCCGGCCATGTCGTATATGCCGTAAGGGCTCTTACCCGTTTCGTACCTGCCGACCGGGGTCGTCCCTACTATGCCGGAAAGGCTCGTGTTGGCCCTGTCTCCGCTGAACTCATCACCCCAGGGATAACGCCGTCCGTCGGTTCCCCTTGCGGCCTTCTCCCACTCGGCCTCGGTGGGGAGCCTTTTACCGGCCCACTCGCAGTAGGCGCGGGCGTCGTCATAGCTTACGAAGACCACCGGGTGTTTCTTTTTCTCCTCGCTGTAACCGTAGACGATCCAGTCCCTGGGCTCCTTGCGGCCAGTTTCGGCGACGAACTCCCTGTACCGTGCGTTTGTGACCTCGTACCTGTCCATGTAGAAGGCCTTAAGGAAGACCTTTTCGGTGCCCCCGGCGCCCATTATGAACTCCCCGGCCGGAACAAGCACCATGTCTTCGGGCACCCCCCTGGAACAGGCCGCAACCGCCAGCACAACGAGTATGTAGAAGAGACTTCTCAGCTTAAGGGTCGACACGCCTCACCTCTCCGGTTCAACTTCTGCGGACCTTGCGCACCTGAACCCCCCGTCATCGCCCGCGCCGTCGGGCAGGTAATAGTTCCGGTTGGCCCCGCGTGCGAATATCTTGTTCATTATGTAATGCCCGCTCATGCCTCCGAGGCCGCCTCTAAGGACCTTGTACTTCCTTCCGAAGTCCTTGTTCTTGGATGTATTGCCCGGGTAGGGCTCGTACCAGTCCTCCACCCACTCCATGACGTTCCCGGCCATGTCGTACACGCCGTAGGGGCTCCTGTCCGTTGGGTAGCTCCCCACCGGCTTGACCTCGCCGGTATTGAGGTTTGCCTTCTTCTCGTCGTATTCATTGCCCCAGGGGTAGATGTTGCCGTCCGGGCCCCTTGCGGCCTTCTCCCACTCGGCCTCGGTGGGGAGCCTTTTACCGGCCCACTTGCAGTATGCGTGGGCCTCGTACCATGTCACATAGGTCACGGGATGGTCGGCCTCGCCGTCGGGAAAGGTACCGTTCTCCCACGTCGGCGGAGGGGTGTAGCCGGTCTCGTCAAGGTACTTCTTGTACTGCGCGTTCGTCACCTCGTAGGTATCGATGTAGTAGCCTTCGAGGAAGACCCTCCTCATGGGGGTCTCGTCCTCGTAGTACCTCTCCTTTCTGAGGCCGAACTCCTTGCCGAGCCCCTCGGTATCGACCTCCTCGCTGCCCATTATGAACTCGCCGGGGGGGATGTAGACCATCCCCTCGATGCGCGGGGCCCTGTCCTTAGAGCATGAAAGCAGCACAGCGGCCGCAACCATAAAAAAGAACACATCAGCAATCCTCTTCATCGCCGTTCCTTTCCTTATTGCGAGTCGGCGGCGCACCTGAAGCCGCCGTCGTATCCAGCGGCCCAAGGCATGTAGTAGCTGCGGTTCGAGCCGCGCGCAGATATACTGTTTAACATGTAATGGCCGCCCTCGCCGCTGGCGTCGCCCCTGAGGACCTTGTACTTCCTTCCGAAGTCCTTGTTCTTGGATGTATTACCCGGGTAGGGCTCGTACCAGTCCTCGACCCACTCCATGACGTTCCCGGCCATGTCGTACACGCCGTAGGGGCTCCTGTCAGTTGGATAGCTCCCCACGGCGACCGGTCCGGGGGAGCTGAAGTTGGCCTTTTTTATGTCGAAGTCGTCGCCCCAGGGGTAGATGTTGCCATTAGGTCCCCTTGCTGCCTTCTCCCACTCGGCCTCGGTGGGGAGCCTTTTACCGGCCCACTCGCAGTAGGCGCGGGCGTCGAACCAGGAGACGTTCGTCACCGGATGGTCACCGGTACCCTCCGGGTACGTACCGTTGGTCCACGTCACAGGCGGCCTGTGCGGGGCCTTGTCCACGAACTCCTTGTACCGGGCGTTCGTGACCTCGTACCTGTCGATATAAAAACCCTTGATGAAGACCCTCCGCTTCGGTGACTCGTCCTCGTAGAAGCGCCCCTTCCTCAGGCCGAACTCCTTGCCGAGCCCCTCCACGTCGGAGGCGT
This sequence comes from Deltaproteobacteria bacterium, assembly GCA_015492495.1. Classification (GTDB taxonomy): domain Bacteria; phylum Desulfobacterota; class GWC2-55-46; order GWC2-55-46; family DRQE01; genus S146-62. The sequence continues at coordinate 54,035 of WGEY01000076.1, forward strand.
CGCTGCCCATTATGAACTCGCCGGGGGGGATATAGACCATCCCCTCCCTTTCGGGAGCAGACCCGTTTCTGGAGCACGAAAAGGACGCAAACGCCGCGGCAAGCAACACTGCTATGCCAATAATAACCCTACTCATCACCACGCCGTTCCCTCAGGGTGCATCGGCCGCGCAGCGGAAGCCGAAGCTGTCGTTCTTTGTATTCGGGTCGAAGAAGGAGCGGTTGTAGGTGGGCGCCGATATGCCGCAGCCGTAGAACATGCAGTCCCACCAAGAGCCGCCCTTCAGGATCTTGTACTTGCTCCCGAACTCAGGGCTCACGTAATCCGAGCCCGCATGCGGCAGGTACTCGTCATCGACCCACTCCCAGACGTTGCCGCTCATGTCGTAGAGCCCGTACGGGCTTTTACCGGCCTCGAAGGAGCCCACGGGCATGGTGCCCTCGTGGCCCCTGAGGGGGTTGTTCGACTTGTTCAGGTCCCACTCGTCGCCCCAGGGGTATATGCGTCCGTCGGTGCCCCTTGCGGCCTTCTCCCACTCAGCCTCCCTCGGAAGCCTCTTGCCCCGCCACCTGCAGTAGGCGTCTGCATCATACCAGCTCACGTATATCACCGGGTGATTCCCCTTGCCCGGCGGATAGTCCGTACCGGTCCAGTCGTCGGGCGGCGCATGGCCTGTCGCGTCGACGAACTCCTTGTAGTCGCGGTTCGTCACCTCGTATTTGTCTATGTAAAACGCACCGATGTAGCTCGTAAGCGCGGGCTTCTCATCCCTGAGCCTGTCGTCCGTGCCCATGAGGAACTCCCCCGCAGGTATGAGGACCATGCCTTCGAGGTCGGGCTTTGGGTGCCTTTCAGGGCCGTCGAATCCCTTGTGCGGCTGCGAGGTATCGGCCGCAGCCTCGGCGGTGCCCTCTATAGACCATCCTCCGGCAGCAGGCTTGAGCGGATGGCCCGCCGCTCCGTGGCACCTCAGGCATTCCTTGAGCCTCGACGCATCCTCCTTCTTGTACTTGGGCCTCGTGTGGCAGCCCACGCAGGTCTCGGCCCGGGCCGATACGGGCATGGAGGCCACGTACAAAAGGGCGCCGAGTGAAATCAAGATGCCGCATGCCAATCCAACGGCCCTCACGGTGCTGACGCAACTCCTGATCATTTGAAACCCGGATCCACTCTCCTAAGCCTCTTGTGTGACACAATCCCCTCGTATTCGCAGTTACAGAGTTCCCTGAGATACCCGACCAGCGCCTTTATCTCCTCGTCCGTAAGCGTGGCACCCCACGGAGGCATGAGCGGGCTCTTGGCCACGCGCGTGCCGCCGCCCCTTATGACGTCCTCGAACTGCTCGTCGGACCTTGTGGACATGAACGAGGCGTCCGTGTGGTCCCTGGGGTTTATCGACATGTCGGGGGTGGAGTTCACGCCGTCACCCCTTCCTTCGAGGCCGTGGCACTGGCTGCACCAGTGGCGGTAGAGCGCCTTGGCGTCTATCTCCTTTTCTGAAGCCGCGCTCTCCGCCGTAGCAGCGCTGAGCGGGGTGATGGAAAGGAAGACCGGAAGGAGGACTAAGACAGCCGAAAGATATCTCAGGAACCTTGACACTTTACCTTTCCCAAGTGGTCGTGGGGTTTTAATACCTTCAAGATTTTAAGGTACTTGAATTCAGCCGTATTGTCAAGGAAGGCCTCGGACGCCGACGGTCTGCGGGCACTACTTCTCCCCCTGCCAGAAGATGCGCCACCCGCCGAACATGCTTTTGAAGAAAGAGGGAGCTGAGACCGGACGCGCATGGTGTCGGATTTTTTTACACTTTTCGAAAGGATCGAAAGACCAGCGGCAACATGCCAGAGGGTAATGGGAAAAGGATGTCTTGCAATAAAAAACCACCCACCTATCCTTGACGGAGCGGCGGGTGGTCGTGTCTTTCGGGTCACTCCTGCCGGCAACTTCTCAGTTTTTAAACCTCCTCCTCAACACCGCAACCCCTGCAAGGCCACTTCCAAGGAGAAGGAGGGTGGCAGGCTCGGGGACGGGGGTTACGGCGGCATCAATGGTTGCGGTAAATGTCGTGTTGTCATACCCTTCATACCCGTTTGCATCGATTGCAAAATCAACGTATGCCCCCAGTGATACAGGCACGGTTATGGAGTAGTTCACCGAAGGAGGTCCATAGGTACTGCCAGGATATGCATCCACGACCTGGCTGAACACTTCCACTCCATCCACAAGTATCCTTCCAACGACACCTCCCATAAGGACGGGATCGTTATCCTGGAGGAGCCCCGAAATGGTGACTGTTCCTGTTGTCTCGCTCACCCAGCGGCGCACTGCCCAATGAATAGATCCCGGATGACCACCTGTATCCCAGAGCACGGTCCACGGTGGCTGAGTAGAAGATTCCTCCCACCACCCCGCAGGATCGAACAGGGTCATCTGCATAAAGGTGCTATAATCCCCTGGAGTTGTGTAGTAGCCGTAGTACCAGTCGTCCTGCCCCTGCACACTGGAGAATTCACTCACTGAGTCTGCGACCGGAACTGCATATGCTGTGGCATAGGAGAACAACAGGGTAAATATACAGAGCACGGAGAGCCTTGCCACCCTTGTAAACCTCTTCATCATTTTTGTTCTTACCTCCTTTCCCTATATGAATCTTAAGCACAAAAACCCGAACCCATGAAAGAACCCTCTTCCACAGATCCTGGTCTTAAACACGGCAGTACCCCTTTAAAACCTCCAAGAGAGGCTAAAAGCGAGTGAGTGATCGAGCGCAATGTGGTTGCCATAATTACACCCTTAGAACAGTTTTTTAAAAGGGGTTTTTATTTTTCTCTAAAGCAAATTCCATGCCAATTTTCTAACAGCTTGATTCTATTGATGAATCTAAAAACCACTCCCCAGCCATCTTAAAAAATGCCAGCGATTTCTGACAAACTGTAAAATTTTCCGACACCTCTATGAAACAGCCGAACACCGTTCCAGGGCCGTCCACCTACCTGCTCATGGGCTCGGGCATAGCGGGGGTCATCGCATGGAGAAGAAGGCGGGGAAGGTAACGTCCTTTTCGGGGATGAATGGAATCAAAGGCCCGGCTTTTAAGCTCCTGCGGCTGGCCGGCGGAATGCAACGCCGGGCTCGTTTGAAGGTGGAGATCCCTTGCCTTCGGAAAGCTTCAATCACACGCCTTCCTGCCGTACCCGCCGCCTCCAGGCGTCTCTATTACGATGGAATCGCCCCTTTCAACCTCCAGGAACACCCTGTGCCCCAGCTTCCTCGTGGTCCCGTCGGCCTTTTTAAGAAGGTTTTTCCCCTTCCTACCGCACCCGCCGCCGACGAGGCCGTACGGCGCGCGCACCCTGCGCTCCGATATGATCGACACCTTCGCGGGCCTCAGGAAACGGACCTCCCTCACGAGCCCGTCCCCGCC
>WGEY01000077.1 GCA_015492495.1 Deltaproteobacteria bacterium
CCCAAGAGCGCGTGGATATCGGCAAGCCCGCTAATGTGGCCGCAAGTACCGTTGTGCCTGCCCCTGCCGCCACCGAGACGAGAAAGGTCGGGTCGGATGCGACAGTGGCCGGCACGAGGGACTTGCCGGAAAATGCGCTTACAAGCCCCTCGGCGAGGTAGACCGACGCCGCCGAGCCGGCAAGCGTTGTGACGGTGGCCCATGCAAGCGCACCCCTGTAGCTCAGGGTGCGGCTTCTAAAGAGCGTTGCGAGAAAAAGGGTAACGGTGATCATAATCAGACAAGAATAGCATCCGGGACGGCGCTGTCAATGGTAAATACGTTTGTGCGGCGGTACCGGCGGCCGGGAGGTTACGGCAATGCGGGTCCTGATACCCGCCTGGGTGCTTTCTTCTCCAGGCCGATTGGATATTTGAATTGTAAAACCCCCTGTTTTTTGATACTTTTTAATATTATGCCGAATGATTTCCCCCTCCAGGTAAGGATTGAAAATACGAACCTCTGCAACGCCTTTTGTACGATGTGCCCGCGCGAGCAGCTTACAAGGCCCAAGGGCACGATGAGCCTCGACTTCTTCAAGAAGATAGTGAAACAGCTTGCCCGGGGCGGCACCAGGGAGCTTCATCTGCAGGGCTACGGCGAGCCTTTTCTCGATAAGACCATAATCGAGAAGATACGCGCGGCAAAGGATGCGGGCATACCCTATACATTCATGGTCACGAACGCCTCGCTCCTGAACGACAGGATAAGCAGGGAGCTACTCGAGTCCGGGCTGGACAAGCTGAAGATAAGCTTTTACGGCGTTGACAGGGAAGGGTATGAAAAGGTGCACAACGGGCTGAGCTTTGACGAGGTCAAGCGGAACATCGAGAGGCTCCTGGAGCTCAAGAAGGCCATGGGCACAAAGACCCCTGTCATAGACGTCAAGTACATAGGGAAGGTCTCCGAGTTCCTCGTCTTCATGCTCCAGTGGGGGCTCAAGGCGCGGATCTCCTATGCAAGGCTGCACAACTACGGCTACGGCAGGCGTTTCAACGCCCCCAAGGTGAAGAAAAGGAACAGGAAGTGCCCGATAGTGACCAGGCCGATCATGCAGGTTCTGTGGGACGGGCTCGTGGTTCCGTGCTGCTACGACTTCGACGGCAAGGTCATTCTGGGCAGGCTCGGGAATGAATCGGTATCCGATGTGTGGAACGGCGAGAAGTACAACAGGTTCAGGGAGATACACCGCAGGAGGGAGTACGAAAAGATCCCCATGTGCTACAACTGCGACAAGTTGCGGTAATGTTTGAAGGTTTGAACCTCCTCGTAATCAAATACAGTTCACTCGGTGACGTCATAAACGCCGTGCCGGCGGTGAGGCTCCTTAAGCGTAACTGCCCGGATTCCCGTATATACTGGCTGCTGAACAGGGAGTATGAGGGGCTGCTCTCGGGGGCCCGGTACATAGATGAGATCGTGGTCTACGGGGGAAGGGGCCTCGGTGCCACGCTCGACGTCGTCCGCAAGATACGTTCACTGAGGATAGACGTCGTTATTGACCTCCAGGGGCTCTTCAAGAGCGGACTCATAGGGTATCTCTCCGGTGCGCGCGAGAGGGTCTGTTTTCCACACACCAGGGAGTTCAGCTCCATCTTCTATACAAGGAGGCTCGGCCTCGAAAGGGGCTCCGGTGTCCATGCGGTGGTGGAGAACGCCTCGGTGGTTGAGGAGCTTGTGGATGGAAGAGCAGGCGCAACATACGAGTTCGATCTGCCGGTGGACGAGGCGGCAATAGAGCGCGCCGGTTGTATGGTAAAGGACGGGACCGGCGGGGACGGGCCACTGGTCGTAATAAGCCCCACCTCGAGGTGGGCAACCAAGCGGTGGGGCGCCGAGAGGTTTGCAAGGCTCGGTGACCTCCTTGCAGGAGACGGCGGGGCGCGTGTGGTCTTCACCGGGGCGGCCGGGGACTTGGACTACATAGAGGGGATCAGGGAGGGCATGAAAAACCCCGCCCTGAACCTTGCGGGGAAGACCGACATAAAGACCCTTGTCGCCGTTCTCAAGGCGGCGGACCTCGTCGTGAGCTGTGATTCGGGTCCCATGCACATTGCCTCGGCCGTGGGCACGCCCGTGGTCGCAATCTTCGGCCCCACCGACCCGGGTTACACCGGGCCGTTCGGTAGAAGATCGGTGGTCATAACATCCGGGGCCGAGTGCTCACCCTGCCGCAGGAGGAGGTGCGAGGATATGAGGTGTATGAAGGATATCCGGGTGGAAGAGGTATATGAGAAGGTCGTGAGGTCTCTGGAGGGTGATGAATAGGCTTGTATACAGGACGGAGGTGGCGGCGGCAAGGAGCGTTCTGCCGCTGCTCGAAAGGTGTGGGGTCTTCCGGTTCCCGCGTACCGTGAGGATAGAGTCCACGGACATATGCAATGCGAACTGTGTCACCTGCACGAGGGAGATCATGACGCGCCCCAAGGGTGTGATGGACATGGCCCTCTACAGGAAGATAGTGGACGAGTGCTCGCACTACAGGGTAAGCTCCATACACCTGCACAACTTCGGCGAGCCGCTCATAGACAAGGCCCTCTTCGAAAAGATACGGTATGCCTCGGCGAAGGGCATGAAGACCCGGCTTTTTTCAAACCTGTCGCTTCTGGACGAGGAGAAGGCCGCGATGCTCGTGCGCTCGGGTCTGAGCAGGATAAAGGTAAGCATAGATGGCAACTCAAGGGAGACCTTCGAGGCGATCCGAAGGGGGCTCAGCTTCGATAGGGTGGTGGAGAACCTTGAGGTGCTCATAGAGGCCAAGAAGAGGCTCGGCTCACGGACCCCCGAGATAGGGCTGGTATTCGTGGAGACAGATGAGAACCGTCACGAGAGGGAGGGTTTTCTCAAAAAATGGAAGGGCAGGGTGGACTCCATAGACATAAGCTCCTACCACAACTGGGCCGGCGGGCTCAGGGACTCGGACGGCAAAGACATGCGGGCCCTACCGTGTCTCAGGATCTGGCAGACCTTCACCATACTGTGGAACGGCGAGGTGGCGCTCTGCTGCATGGACTATGACGGCAGGGTCAAGCTCGGTAATGTCAGGGAGGATACCATCTACGGGATATTCAATGGCCCGAGGCTCAACAGGATAAGGGAGTATCACCTAAGAGGCGCGTTTGAGAGAATACCCATATGCCTGAAGTGCGAGGCGAGGCGGTAGCCCGCCTCGTAGCCCCGGGGCACGCCGGGCGGCTGATGGGTATCCTGCCGATCGGTGTGGAGCCGCAACCCCGTTACGGGGTCTGCGGTGTTTTTTTGCGGCGTGCGGACCGTGCCTCCCGGCGGGTCCTCCACGCAGTGAAACGTGACGTGCATGGATGCCCGGCCTGCACCTCCCCCGCATCACCGATGGGATCTGAAGCATTCCCTGCTCTCGTAACCAGTTGCAATTGTGTTGATTTCTGTGATAGATTAAATAATTAGGCATAAAAGTACCGGAACCATGCACGGACATGAAGACATAGAGAGGATACTCCTCAGGGTCCCGAACTGGATAGGGGATGCCGTCATGTCGCTCCCCGCCCTGGACGCGCTAAAGGGACACTTCCCTGAGGCCGATATAACCGTATTGGCCAAGCCCAGGACGATGCCCTTTTACGGAAAGAACAACACGTCCGTGGCCGATGTCATAGAGTATGATTCAAAGGGCAGGCACTCGGGTATCGGCGGAAAGATGAGGCTTGCGGCCGAGCTCAAGCGTAGAAAGTTCCAGATGGCGGTGCTCTTTCAGAACGCCTTTGAAGCGGCCCTCTTGAGTTACCTCGCGGCGATACCGGAAAGGGTCGGATATGCCAGGGACTTAAGGACCCCGCTCCTAACGAGACCCGTTGAGTTCACCGAGGAGATAGGCCGCAGGCACCAGGTGTTCTACTACCTGAACATAATCAGGGAACTCGGTGCGGATGTGCCGATGGAGGAGTACCCGCTTCCCAGAATCCGCGTCGGTGAAGACGAGCTCGGCAGGGCCTGTGGGATACTGAGGGAGAACGGCGTGGATCCTGGAAGGGACCTCGTTATAGGAGTGGCGCCCGGGGCAAGCTACGGACCCGCCAAGAGGTGGTCCACGGAGGGGTTCAAGGAGGTCCTGGAGGCCCTTTCAAAGGAGCTCGACGCCACAACCGTGATATTCGGCGGAGGGGATGACGTCGAGATATGCGCCGCACTCTCCGTGAGCCTTGGTTCTCGGCACGTCAACCTTGCCGGGAGGACGACGCTCAGGGAGTTCATCGCGCTTGCGAGCATGGCGAGGCTCTTCTTAACCAACGATTCGGGGCCCATGCACGTCGCCGCAGCACTCGGTGTTCCGACGGTCGCGGTCTTCGGCTCTACAGAGCCGGCGCTTACCGGACCGCTCGGCCCGAGGGTGCGGGTGGTGAGAAGGAAGGTGGACTGCAGCCCCTGTTTCAAAAGGGAGTGCCCCTACGGCCATTACAACTGCATGACAGGGGTGACGCCCGCGGATGTGCATGGAGCGGCGGTCGAGATGCTCGAGGTGGTGTGACGGTATGGTACGGGCCGTGGTCTACCTCGACAGGGACGGTACGATAAACGAGGATGTGGGCTACATCGGGGATCCGGACCGCATAAGGCTCCTTGAAGGCGCTGCTCGTGCCATAAGAAGACTCAACACCGAGGGCGTAAAGGTCATTGTCATAACCAATCAGTCCGGCGTTGCAAGGGGATTTTACACCGAAGACGAGCTCGACGAGGTCAACAGGAGACTGGTCGGGCTCCTCGAGGCCGAGGGGGCGCACCTCGACGGGGTGTACTACTGCCCACACCACCCGGACGACGGGTGCGGCTGCAGGAAGCCGGAGGCCGGTCTTGTAAAGAAGGCCGCTGCCGAGCACGGGCTTTCGGCCCTGCGCTCATATGTGGTGGGAGACAAGGCGTCAGATATCGAACTGGCCGCCAATATAGGCGCAGAGGGGATACTGGTGCTGACCGGCATGGGAAAAGGCCAGCTCGAAGGGCTTCGCCGCCGGCCTGCGTTCATCGCCAGGGACCTCGGGGAGGCCGTGGACTGGATAGTGAATGACCTTGAAGAATGAGGGGCGGTCCGGGCGCAGCCGGCCCCTTTTGGCGCGGGGCCTTGGCGCTCCGATCGCTTTAGAACGACCGACGAATATATCCAAGGAGGTTTTTGTTTGCCAGATTCCGTATCCATAGTGATACCCGTTTACAATGAGAGGGAGAGCCTTCCCGTACTTTACAGCTCCATAAAGAAGGTGATGGACGACCTTGAAAACCCCTATGAGATCGTCTTCGTGGACGACGGGAGCAGGGACGGTTCGCTGGAGATACTCGAGGAGATACAGGCCAGCGACGAAAACGTCGTGGTCGTCTCGTTCAGGAAGAACTTCGGTCAGACCGCAGCCATGGCCGCCGGGTTCGAGTACTCAAAGGGGGATGTGGTCGTTACGATGGACGCGGACCTGCAGAACGACCCGGCTGACATACCGATGCTTCTTGAGAAGATAAAGGGGCGTGACATAGTAAGCGGGTGGAGGAAGAACAGGAAGGATCCGTTTCTTTCAAGGAGGCTCCCTTCGATGATGGCCAACTGGCTGATATCGTTCGTGACCGGTGTTAAGCTCCACGACTACGGCTGTACGCTGAAGGCATACAGAAGGGATGTCATAAGGAACATCAAGCTGTACGGCGAGATGCACCGTTTCATTCCGGCGATTGCGAGCTGGGTCGGTGCGGAGATCGTGGAGGTCGAGACCCGCCACCATCCCCGGCGTTACGGGACATCGAAGTACGGCATATCCAGGACCATAAGGGTGGTCCTGGACCTGATAACGGTCAAGTTTCTGCAGAGTTTTTCGACGCGCCCCATCCATGCCTTCGGCCCCCCGGGGCTCGTCATGGCCGGGGTTGGCTTTCTGATATCGTTGTATCTAAGCTATGAAAAGTTCGTGCTCGGCGAATCCATCGGCACAAGGCCGCTGCTTCTGTTGGGGGTGCTCCTCATCATACTCGGGGTGCAGATCATAGTCATGGGGCTTCTCGGTGAGATGCTGGCAAGGGTCTACCACGAGTCTCAGGACAAACCCATCTTTGTCGTAAAGAAGGTGCTCGGCTCTTCGGCCGACATCTCCGGGGGGTACAGGGCCGGCGGCAAACCATAAGGGGCAGATGTCGAAAAGATGGGGCATGCCCATACTGAAGGTTGCGGTAAGCGCCGCACTCCTGTACATCCTCTTCAGCAAGGTGGATGCACGCCTGGTATGGGACTCGGTATCCTCTGTGGGCGCAGGCTGGATCGTCTCCGCGGCGCTCTTGTTCGCGGCGCTGCAGTGCATATCGACCTACCGCTGGTCGATAGTATTGGGGAGGGACGTCCATGTGCCGTATCCGAGGCTCCTTTCGATGTACTTTGTCGGCATGTTCTTCAACAGCTTCCTGCCCACGATAGTGGGCGGTGACGTTGTAAAGGGGTACTACCTGTACAGGGAGACCGGGAGGGGAGGGGCGGCCTTCGCCTCTATCCTCATGGACAGGTACTCGGGCTTCGCGGCGCTCATGACCATAACCTTCGTCGCCCTGCTCATAGGAGGCGGGGCGGTCCATGCAACCGGCGGTACGGGGCTTGTGGTCGTGTTTGCGGCACTTGTCGGTGGGTTCCTCGGAGCGAGCCTTTTTTTGTGGTTTGAAAGGCTGCATCAATGGCTCGTAAGTGCCCTGTCAGGGATACGCCTCATGGGGCTCAACGAGAAGGTGGACGCCTTCTACAGGACCTTCACGGGCTACCGGCAGAGCCCCTCCATGCTCGTAGGCGTCTTCCTCATCTCCCTCGCCATCCAGTGCGGCGTGATCACCGGCTACTTCATGCTCGGCAGGGGCATGGGGGTGGGCGTGCCGATTGGTTACTTCTTTCTCTTCGTGCCGCTTGCAACGACCGCCTCCATGATCCCGCTCTCGCTCTCCGGGCTCGGCATAAGGGAGGGGGTCTTCGTGTTCCTGTTTTCCAGGGTGGGCATGGACCGCGAGGATGCGCTGGCCCTGAGCCTTCTCTGGTTTCTTGTTACGGTCGTCGTGAGCTTGCCCGGTGCGGTGGAGTACATAAGAAGGGGGCCCCCAGGAGATGTGCCGGCGGATAGCAACGGGGATCATCACAAGCGAAAAAATTGAGGAGGTCTTTATGGCTTTAGACAGTGAGCTTCTATCAATCCTTGCCTGTCCGGGATGCAAGGGAAAGGTGCGTCTGGGCGACGAAGGGGACGGGATCATCTGCGACAGGTGCCGGCTCCTTTTTCCCATAAGGGACGGCATCCCTACCATGCTCGTTGACGAGGCCATAAGGCTCGATGACTGAGTACGGCCGTATGTGAGCTGGAGACACAGTGGACTTTGCGGCTTATATCGTCTTCAAGGGTTTCGTATGGTTCGTGAACCTCCTGCCTCTTCACGCTTCGCTCGGGCTCGGAAGCCTCATTGGGTCCGTTGCATTCAGGCTCGGCGGAAAGAGGAGGCGCAGGGTGGTCGAGTCGATCCTCAGGGCCTTTGGCGGTGACAAGTCCGAAGAGGAGGCCACGGCCATAGCCGCATCCATGTACCGTAACCTCGGCATGTCGCTCGTGGAGTTCGCGAGGTTCAGCAGGCTCGACGAGGGATATGTCGAAAGGTACGTAAGCTTCGATGGCCTCGAGCGGATCGACACGGCGCTTGAGAAGGGAAAGGGGGTCGTCCTTCTTGCCGCACACTTCGGCAACTGGGAGCTCCTGAGCGCCGCGCTGGCGTTGAAGGGGTACAGGCTAAGCGCCGTGGCAAGGCCCCTGGACAACCGGTATATCAACGCCTGCACCGAAGGGTTCAGAACCGCATTCGGCAACGAGATCATAGAGAAGAAGAATGCCCTCAGAAAGATGATGGAGCTTCTGAGGCGTAACGGCATCCTCGGCATCCTGCTCGACCAGCGCTCGTCGAGAAAAGAAGGGGTGATGGTTCGTTTCTTCAACATCCCGGCCCCCACGAGCAAGGGGCTCGCCGCGGTCGTTGCAAAGACCGGCTCCGAGGTCCTTCCCGTATACATCCACAGGGTGGAGGGGCCCAGGCACAGGGTGGTCTGCTCGCCCCCCATCGAGCTTGTCCGCAGCGGTGACAGGCAGAGCGACATAAGGGAAAACACGCAGAGGTTCACCGCGGCGATAGAGGAGTTCATAAGGAGGCATCCGGACCAGTGGTTCTGGTTCCACTCGAGGTGGGAGAGGAGGAAGAAGGCATGAGACGGCAGGCCCCTGCTCCGATGGTCGCCGGGTGTGCGCCGTGGTGCTTCGAGCAATGAAGATAGCGCTTGTAGGCAGAGGTTTTTCAACGTCATGGGGAGGGGCCGAGAGGTTCGGATTGACGCTTGCCAGGGCCCTGGAGGAGGCCGGCCATTGCGTGGAGGTCTACGCAGGGCGGGTGGAAGGGGGCGGTGCATCCGGGTTCACGATAAACAGGGTGCCTGTTGTGACAGTGTCCTCTGCGCTCAGGCTTTTGAGCTTCAACAGGAATGTAAGGAGGATGCTCGATAAAGGGGACCACGACGTCGTGCTCGGGCTCTGCCAGTTCTTCCCGCTCGACATATACAGGGCCGGCGGCGGTGTTTACGCTCACTGGATGAGGCTCAGGTACGCCAACCCCCTCGTGCGGGCGGCGAAGTACGTGACCTCACCCGTGCACATAGCCATGCGCTGGCTGGAAAAAAAGATCATGGAGCCCGGAAACCACCGCTTTGTCGTTGCGAACTCGAGGCTCGTCAAGGAACACCTCAAAGAAGACTTCGACCTCGATGACTCTGACATAAGGGTCATATACAACGGCATCGACCACGCACTCTTCAATCCCGGCGCAAGAAGCCACAGGGATAAGGTGAGGAAGCGGCTCGGTGTTGGAAAGAACGACCTGCTTCTGCTCTTCGTGTCGAACAACTGGAAGAGGAAGGGGCTCGGTACGATAATAAGGGCGCTGGCTCCCGGAGGCGGCTTCAGGGCGGTCGTGGTCGGAAGGGGCAGGCAGAGGGGGTTTTCGAGGGCCATAGAGGCTTCGGGCCTCGATGAGGGAAGGGTGATATTTGCCGGAACCACGGACAGGGTGGAGGAGTTCTACGGTGCCGCCGATGCCTTCGTCCTTCCCACGCAGTATGACCCCTGCAGTAACGCGTGCCTAGAGGCCATGGCATGCGCACTTCCCGTCATCACGACGGATACGAACGGTGCCTCCGAGTTCATAGAGCACGGAAAAAACGGCTTCGTGCTCCACGACTGGGCCGACCATGAAGCGCTCAGGGGATTCCTCCATGAACTCGAGGTCAGGGAAAGGAGGGAGCTCATGGGCCGGAGGGCGCACGAGGCGGTAAGGGGGCTCACGGTGGAAAGGACTATGAGGGAGTTCGTGGAGGTCTGCGAGGCCGCAATCGAGCTTGGAGGAGGCCGGAGCGCACACGCCGGTGTTGCGGAGCATTCGGGTCTTGAGACAGGACGATGAGCGAGATCCCGCTTGTAAGTGTAGTCATACCCACTTACAACCGTCGGAGCAAGGTCACCGATGCCATAGACAGCGTGCTCTCGCAGGACTATCCTGCCATAGAGGTCGTGGTGGTGGACGACGGCTCCACCGACGGTACCGGGAAGCACGTTCAAGAACGTTACCACGGCCGGGTACGCTACATATACCAGGAGAACAGGGAAAAGAGCGCGGCGAGGAACAGGGGCATAAGGGAGGCACGGGGTGAGCTTCTCTCTATGCTCGATTCGGACGATCTCATGCTCGCCGGTGCCGTAAGATCCATGGTCGACTGCTTCCGCAGACACCCGGACGCCGATGCGGTCTACGGCTCGTCCCTGCGCCAGAGGGCCGGCACGGTGAAGGAGGAGGTAGACCGCAGGAAGTACCCCGACGGCGACATACTGCCCTTCTACCTCGAGGAACGGATCATAAACAACAATTCGTTCATGATAAAGAGGGGGCTCATGCTCAGGTACGGCATGTACCGCGAGGAGCTTACTAACCACGAGGACTTCGAGATGCTCCTGCGGCTTACGTCGAGGCTCAACTTCTACTTCTGCGGTGCGCCCGTCTGCATGGTGCGCAGGACCGAGGGCAGTGCGAAGGACGATTACGGAAAGATAATCGCACAGGGTGTAAGGGCCATGGACTGTCTGTTCTCGACACCGGGCCTTCCAGGGAGACTGCTCCGGATGAAGAAGAGGCTTTATGCGGGCGAATGCCTGACCGTTGCGGCGGCATGCTACCGTGCCGGACGATACAGGCTCTTCCGTGACTACTACAGGATGGCGCTTTCGTATGATCCCAGGACGCTCTTCCGTCCGAGGTTCCTGAGGCGCTATATCGTAAGCCTAGCCAGATGAAGGAACTTTCAATTGTCATCGTAAACTGGAATACAAGGGACATACTCCTCAACTGCCTCGCCTCGGTCTATGAGACCGTCGGATCCACACTCGGAGACGGCCTCGAGGTCTGGGTGGTTGACAACGGTTCTACAGACGGGAGCGCCGCCGCCGTAAAGGAGCGCTTTTCTCGGGTGAGGCTCATAGAGAATACGACCAACCTTGGTTTCGCAAGGGCCAACAACCAGGCGTTGAGGCGTGCCGGTGGAAGGTACGTAGTACTTCTGAACAGCGATACGGTCGTCACACATGGCGCGTTCGAGGAGATGATGGGGTTCATGGACAGGACCCCCGGCGCCGCTGTCTGCGGCCCGCAGCTTCTTAACGAGGACGGAACCAGGCAGAACTCCATCGCCAATGCGCCGACGCTTGCCACCGAGCTTCTTAACAAGAGCCTCTTGAGGAGGCTCTCTCCCGGAAGGTACCCGGGCAAGGAGCTTGATATCAAGGGGCCGATAGAGGTCGAGTCGGTCATAGGCGCGTGCATGGTCGTGAGAAAGGAGGCCATGGACCGGGTGGGCCTGCTGGACGAGGACTACTTTTTCTTTCTCGAGGAGACCGACTGGTGCGAGAGGATGCGTAAAGACGGCTGGAAGGTGTTTCACCTTCCCGATGCCAGGGTATATCACCTCCAGGGGGCGAGCGCCGGAAAGGTCAATGTTAGGGCGAGGGTCGAATACTGGAGGTCGCGTTATACCTTCTTTGCCAAGCACAGGTCCGCCGCGGCGAGGGCGGCTCTCAGGGCGGGGCTCCTTGCAAAGCTTTTGATGAACATGCCGGCATCGGTGCTTCATAACGTACTAACGCTCTTCACCTCGGCAAAGGCCAGGGGAAGGCTCAATCTCAACGCAACGCTTGTTGCGTGGCACATCCTTGGTTGCCCCAAGCGGTGGGGGCTTAAGGGGATGTAGCCGTACGGTTCCTGGAGGGGCACCGGGTGTAACGAAGGCAAGGGCCGTTCCGGCGTACGACCGGCGCGCCGTCCTTCGGTCTTCGGTGGTGTGGTTTTTACAGCCGGGATGTGTTAAATTGTCAAGAGGTTGGATGGTGTTTCGGCTTGGAATGGCGATACAGCATTAAGCAGGTCGGATTGGAAAGAGTATGGAACGGTGCGATCCGCTCGTAACGGTGGTAGTCCCTGCTTACAATCATGAGGACTATGTGACAGAGTGTCTTTCCAGCATAGTCGAACAGGACTATCCTAGCCTGGAGCTGATAGTCATCAACGATGGTTCAACGGACTCTACCGCTGCAAGGATAAAGGAGTTCATGGCAGGGAGATGTGCTGGCTTCAGATACATCTCCAAGGAAAACGAGGGTCTCGTCAGAACACTGAACATGGGGCTTTCGCTCGCAAAAGGGAAGTACTTCTGTCAGATCGGCTCCGACGATCTTCTTGTGCCCGGCAGTATACGCAGCAGGGTTGAGTTTCTGGAGACCCACCCGGATGTGGACGTCGTGTTTGCGGATGCCTATCTCATGTACGGCCGCAAGAAGACCACGGAGCGACTTTACGGCACGGCCAAGCGTGGATACAGGAGCGCCGAGCACACGCTTAAGGATCTTTTGACAAGGGATGCAAGGATATTTCTACCTACGGGCATGTTCAAAAGGACCCTGCTCAAAGCCCTCGGCGGCTTTGACGAGGACTTCACCTGGTGCGAGGATACCTTCATGAAGTACATGGTGGCGCTTCATGCGCGGGTGGAGTATCTCGACAAGGTGGTGATGTACCACCGTAAGCACGACTCGAACGTATCGGGCAGTTGGTTGAGGATAATGCCCGATAAGATACTGGCTATGGAGAAGCTCCATGCCATGGTCGAGAGAGGGCCGCTCAAAAGACTTGTGGAAGACAAGCTATACAAGTACAACTTAAAGTACTTCGAGAAAGGAATGAAGAGTGAAGTGGACAGCGACAGGCTCACGGCGGCGCTTGAAAATGCGATCAGGATACGCCCCTATGCCTCCAAGTCCCTGTACTACAGGTTGTTTGTTGCGTTGGGAAGGATCTTCAGTAGCGGCCCTTGACTTGATATGGTTGCCGCCAATATCGTCCGTTGTTATGCCTGAATGGTGCTGTCCCTCGGTGTTCCTTATTTAGATCCGGGGCTGTAAAGGTGCGTTAATAGACATATATCTTCAACAGTTTACAGGTCTGTATGGCAGATTCATTCGAAAAGGCTCTGAGAGAAGTCCGCCATGGAAGTTACAGCGCGCCTGCACACCCCGGCACAGTGCCTTTGGACAGGCGCGGATACAATGGTCGTCTTACCATGCCGTCGCGGCCGGACCGGCGGTAAAGCTTTGTCGGATGCGTAACGATCTTGGAAAGATTCCCTGTAGACCCCCTTCCTTGTCGCCGACCGAAAGCATAACCCGGATCATGGAGTCCATCGACAAGAACGGCTCCTGCGTAAGAAGGCTGGGAGACAAGCGGGAGGTATGGAGGGTCGGATGCGGAAGCCGCGTCTTCTATGTCAAGCGTTCATTTTACAGGGGATGGGTGCAGAGGATCCGGGCGCTCTTCCGGCGTACGGGTACGAGGCGCGAGGCCGACCTCATAGGCGAGCTCCATGAAAGGGGGATACCGGTTCCGACCCTCGTCGCCACAGGGGTGGAGAGATCCGGCGGACTGATCACCGGGGAGTACATCATCACCGAGGAGGTCGCCGGCAGCGAATCCTTGAGGGATTTTTTCTTCACCACCTTCAGAAAGCTTCCCAGGGCCGAGAAAAAGAAGGCGGTGGAGGACTTCGCTGTGTTCATCCGCCGCCTGCACGACAGCGGTGTGGTGCACAAGGACCTCCACATGGGCAACGTGCTCATCGGGCGCGACAGGGACCGTTACGGCTTCCACCTTCTCGACTTGAACGAGGTCGAGCTCAAAAGCGGAATCACCCTTGCCCAGCGCTGGGAGAATCTGGTCCTCGTAAACATCAACTTCATCAACAACGTCGAGGACTCGCTCAGGTTCCATTTCCTCAAACACTACTCGAGTGGGCTTTTGAACGGGAGGGAGGAGCTCAGAAAGGTCGCTGCCGAGATAGAGAAGGGTTCGCTTTCACTCGCCTCCTCCGTATGGAAGAAGAAGGCAAAGAGGTGCATGGGGACGAACAGGCTCTTTGTCGCCACCAGGTACGGCGGGCTCAGGGTCAACCTCAAGAGAGACTGGGACGGGGTCGAGGGGCTTTCGCGGGTGATTGCCTCGCCGGATGCATTCCTGGACGGCGGGGATTCGGTCATATACAAGGACGGCAGGACGGTGAAGGCGGCCATGGTCGAACTGGACGGGGGCGGGAAGGTGTTCCTCAAGCGCTACAACAGAAAGGGTGCCTTTCATACACTCAAGAACGTCTTCCGCAGCTCGAGGGCGAGGAAGGTATGGCAGAAGGGTTATGCAGCGGAACTCAGGGGGTTGAGGATACCCGCCCCTGTTGCATTGATCGAAGAGAGGAGGTTCAGGCTCCTTTTGAGAAGCTACGTGATAACCGAGTTCATAGACGATGCAACGAGGCTGAACGACTTCGTGGAGCAGGGCATGAAGGAGCGGGTCGACTGCGGGGTGCTCATGCATGCGCTGGGCCGCGAGATAGGCGGCATGCACAGGCTCGGCTGGTTTCACGGGGACCTAAAGTGGAACAATATACTCGTCGGTCCTGGCACGGTGTTCTGGTTCCTCGACATAGACGGAAGCATGGTGAAGGGCGGTCTTACGGACGCCGATGTCGCAAAGGACCTCGGTCGTTTCATGCGCGACATGGACAAAAGTCCGCTCGGGAAGGAAGAAAAGATAAGGTTCATCCATGGTTACCTGGCACGGAATCCGTCGTCCAGCCGTGCCGTACTGAGACTCCTCGAAGGAGCGGTGCAATAGGCATGCGTCTGGTGCGACATAACGGACTTGTGGTAAACGAGGAGTTCCTCGATGTGTTGAAGGATGCCGGGCTCGACGGTTTTTCGAGCCTCATGGGCTTCAGCGGCGGCATGCTCTTCAAGAGAAAGAAGACGAGGTCCATCGTAAGGTTCGAGGCGGGCAGGGGGGAGCGTAAGAGGGCGTTTTACCTCAAGCGCCATTACCGTTCGAGGGGTGAGAGGATGAAGAGGCTTATTCCCGGGGCCCTGGTCGAGGATGGACTGAATGAATGGGAGAAGATGATACTCCTCTCGGAACTCGGTTTTCCCACGATGGTCCCTGTAGCCTATGGAGAAGGGAACGAGAACGGGCGGCCCGCCTCGCTAACCCTTACCGAGGAGCTCTATGACACCGTAAGGGTCGAGGAGTTCATACCCACGCTCTCCTTCGAGCGTTCGGGCATGGAAGGGGTGATGGAGAAGAGGAGGCTCATAAAGAGGATAGCCAGGCTTGCCAGGAGGTTCCATGACATGGGATTCAACCACCAGGACTTCTACCTCGGCCACTTCTTCATAAGGCCCGCAACCGGAGAGCTCTTCATGGTAGACCTGCAGAGGGTCCAGAGGAGGAACAGCCCGCGCAGGAGATGGATCATAAAGGACCTTGCACAGCTGGTCTTCTCTGCGCAGGGCATTGAAAACTTCACCGCCTCAGACCTTGTACGTTTCGGACACGCCTATGCCGGAAGGAGCAGGTTCAACGACGAGGACAGGGAGATGATCAAAAGGATACTCGAAAAGTCCAGGAGGATCGCGGAACATACGGTAAAGCTCTTGGAGCGCAGGGCGAGGGAGGGACGGTGAACTACGAGGAGTTGGAGGGAAGAAGGTACGTCTTCCTGGTTACAGGAGGGGCCGGCTTCATAGGTTCGAACCTTGCAATAAGGCTCCTTGAAAAGGGGCAGGCGGTGGTTTTGCTCGACAACTTCTCGACCGGGAGGCGCGAGAACATCCGGGATATCGAGGAGTTCATGGTCGAAAACGGTATCCCAGGGGAAAGCTTCCGTCTTATCGAAGGCGATATAAGGGAGCAGGAGGTGTGCCTTCACGCCGCACGGGGTGTGGACTTCGTCCTGCACAACGCGGCCCTGGGCTCCGTGCCGCGTTCCATAGAAGACCCCGTGGCCTCAACCGAGGCGAACGTCGTCGGTACGGTGAACATGCTTGTTGCCGCAAAAAAGAACCGCGTGAAGAGGTTTGTGTATGCATCGAGCTCGTCCGTCTACGGAGACGCAGAGGGGCTGCCGAAGCGCGAGGGCGAGGAGGGCAGGCCCCTTTCACCGTACGCCGTAACCAAGGTCGCCGACGAGCTGTACGCAACATGTTTCCAGGATGTGTACGGGCTCGAGGTGGTGGGGCTCCGCTACTTCAATGTCTTTGGTCCGAGGCAGGACGCCTCTTCGCCGTACGCCGCCGTGATACCCATATTCATAGGGAAGCTACTGCGCAACGAGCCACCGACCATAAACGGCGACGGAGAGACCACGAGGGACTTTACATACGTAGAAAACGCGGTCCAGGCCAACATAAAGGCCGCCCTGGCGGGTAGAGAGGCAACAGGAAAGGTCTACAACATAGCCTGCTCCAGGAGGGTGTCGCTGAACGAGCTCTATCAAAAGATAGCCGACCTCCTGGGAAAGGATATAGCACCGGTTTACGGTCCCGAGAGGAAGGGGGACGTGCGCCACAGCCTTGCGGATATCACCATGGCAAGAACCCTCTTAGGGTACGAACCCGAAATAGACTTCGAAAGGGGCCTCGAGCTTTCCATAGACTGGTACAGGAAGAACCTCGGGGCGTGATCGATTTGTAAGTACGGCGTGGAATATGTTATAAGACATCTTCGCGGCCAGCCGGGCCGCATATCCACGACCGGGCGTATATGCAGAGACTTCTAAGCACAAAGAAGGCACGTTCCATAATAGGAAGGTTCAGTGATTCAGGGGTGCTTGTAATAGGCGACCTCATAATGGATCACTTCATATGGGGCAGTGTGACACGCATCTCACCCGAGGCCCCGGTGCCGGTCGTCGAGGTGACAGAGGAAACTCTCCTTCTCGGCGGGAGCGCCAACGTGGTGAACAACGTCCACAGCCTGGGCGGAAGGTGTTACGTCGGCGGGGTCGTGGGAAGGGATGAGGACGGTCGACGGATGATCAGGGAGATCAAGCGCAGGGGTATATCGGCAAACGGTGTGATAGTTGATCCCGGACGTCCAACGACCATCAAGACACGTGTCATAGCCCACCACCAGCAGGTCGTGAGGTTCGACAGGGAGAGGAAGGCCCCCCTGCGAAGTGAGGCGGTCGCAAGGGTGCTCGACTACATAAAGAAGGTCATAAGGTATGCCGATGTGGTTGTCGTATCCGACTATGCAAAGGGGCTGGTGACCGAGGAGCTTGTCTCAACGGTAAGGGGGCTGTGCGAGAGGCTCAGAAAGCCGCTCGTGGTGGATCCCAAGGTCGAGCACTTCGATTTTTATAAAGGGGCCACAGTTGTAACACCGAACAACATCGAGGCGAGCCTCGCCTCGGGTATTGAGATAAAGGACGAGACAAGCCTCAGGAAGGCGGGGCGTGCGCTCATTGAAAGGTTGGGCTGCAGGGCGCTTCTCATAACCAGGGGCGAACACGGGATGAGCCTCTTCGAGGACGGCTCTGAGACGCACATACCGACGGTGGCCAAGGAGGTCTTCGACGTCAGCGGGGCCGGGGACACGGTCGTCGGGGTGATGGCGCTGGCCCTCGCTGCGGGGGCGAGCTTCAGGGAGGCGGCGGTGCTGGCCAACCTGGCCGCCGGTTGCGTGGTGGAGAAGGTCGGTACGGCGACCGTAAGCCCGGACGAGCTCATGGACGCCGTCTCTTCAGGGCTTGTGCCGCGCGACATGGGTGACTGATCATGCGTCCGGCCAAGGTCGATCCGGTAAAGCTCGTTTCTAGCGTCATTTCAGGTGACCCGGCTCTCATGGAAGTTGCGCTCGGGAAGCTGGAGAGTAGCTTCGGCAGGCTTGATTACCTCAGCCCTATCCTGCCCTTTGACAGGACCGGGTATTACGAGGCCGAAATGGGCAGGGATCTCTTAAGAAGGATCGTCTCGTTCGAAGAACTCATCGAGCCGGGGGAGCTTGCGGAGATAAAGCTTCGCACGAACTCCGTTGAAGACGACTTTCTTTCGCAAGGAGGCAAGAGGCGGGTGAACGTGGATCCGGGATATCTGACGCTTCATAACCTTGTTCTCGCATCGTGCAAGAACTTCGCGCACAGGGTGTATATCGGCCGTGGCGTATATGCCGAGGTCACTCTTCTTTACCGCAAGGACTGCTACAGGCCGCTTGAGTGGACATACCCGGATTACCGTGACGGGACCATGAGAGGGATATTCAAGGAGATAAGGGCCCTTTATGCAAGGAGGCTCGGGAGGGGAGGCAAGGGTGTGCAGTAGCATGACAGGTTACGGCAGGGCCGAGTTTTCATTGGCGGCCGGGGAAGGGTACGGGGCTGCGCAGGGCTGCGTCGTCGAGGTGAAGTCCCTGAACCACCGGTACCTCGACATAAACGTGCGCATGCCGGAGAGGTTTTATCCGCTCGAATGGCGCATCAGGGAGCGTATAAAGAAGAGGTTTTCCAGGGGATCCTTCTCCGTCTACATAACCTATGCCTCCTACGCCGCGGAGGCGTTGAGGCTGAATGTACCTGCGGCCGAGGCGTACCTTGACGCAGCCAGGGTGCTGAAGGAGAGGTTCGGGGTCCCTGGCGAGGTCGATGTATCCGTGCTCCTCAGGTTGAAGGAGGTCTTCTCTTCGGCAGAGGCACCGGGGGCTAGCGTCGAAGATGACTGGAAGGCCCTTGTCGCGGCACTCGACGAAGCGCTGGATGCGCTCTCCGCGATGAGGAGGAGGGAGGGCGAGGCGTTGAGAGAGGATATAGATGCGAGGCTCAAGGTCCTGGAAGGGCTTTCAGAGCTCATAGAAAGGCGGGTGCCGGAGGCGGTGGTCAGGTACAGGGAGAGGCTTGCGAGGGAGATAAGGGCGCTTGTTGAGGGCGGGGATGTGGATGATGCGAGGATACTAACCGAGGCGGCCGTCTTTGCGGAAAGGACCGATGTGTCCGAGGAGCTGGTGAGGTTTTCAAGCCACATAAAACAGATGCGCCGCTACATAGGCCGGGACGAGGCCGTGGGCAGAAGGCTTGACTTCTTGTGCCAGGAGCTGCTGAGGGAGGCGAATACAATAGGGGCGAAGTCGCAGGATGTGGAAATAACGCAGACCGTGGTGGAGATAAAGGGGGAGCTTGAAAAGATAAGGGAGCAGGTCCAGAACATAGAGTGAGCCCTGGACCTGTGGCCAGCTGGAGGAGACGTTGCGGAGGAGCGGAAAACTATTCGTTGTGTCAGGACCGTCTGGTGCCGGTAAGAGCACGTTGAGCAAAAAGGTGGTTGACTTTTTTGATGATTTGAGGTTTTCTATATCCTACACTACCAGGAGACCACGCCAGGGCGAGGTCGACGGTGTTGACTACCGGTTCGTCGACGACGAACGGTTTGAAGAAATGGTCGAGAGGGGCGAGTTCATCGAGCACGCCTGCGTGCACGGCAAAAAATACGGGACGGCCGAAAAGGACATAAAGGAGATACTCGCAAATGGCATGGACGTCCTGCTCGATATAGACGTCCAGGGCGCCGAGCAGCTCGCAGAAAAGATAGGCTCCGGCGTATACATATTCGTGCTGCCCCCTTCCATGGAGGAGTGCAGAAAGAGGCTCATGAAAAGGGGTGACATCGGGCCGGAGGATATCGAGAAGAGGTTACGGACCGCATTTGAAGAGATAAAGAAGGCTGCTGACTACGACTACATAATAATCAATGATGACCTTGACGGCGCCTTCGAGAGGTTGAAGGCCATAATAATAGCCGAGAGGTCGAGAAAGGAATCGCTCATTGAAGATGTCGAGCGGATCCTGAGATCAGCCAAGTGAAGTAAGGGAGGTACGTTACATGGCAAGGATTACCATAGAGGATTGCCTGAGGGAGGTTCCGAGCAGGTTCGCCCTCGTACACCTTGCATCCGGAAGGGCAAGGCAGCTTCTCAAGGGCGCGCCGAAGCTTGTCGACTCTGACAACAGGGCGATTGTCACCGCATTGAGGGAGATCGCGGCCGGAAAGGTGTTCATAAGTCAGGGGGATGAACCCGCTCCTGCCGAGGAACACGCCGAAGAGAAGCGCACCGAAGAGGGGAGCGAGGTGTCATAAGGCATCCGGGGCTTTATGCAGGAGTCCGGGATCAGCCGTTTTTTTTACCACACAAAAAACTGCACGGAGACGACCATGGGTGCATACGGTATTTCCAAGAGGCTTGACTGTTCCTACGAAGATGCGGTGGAGAAGGTGAGGGAGGCCCTCTCCAGGGAGGGTTTCGGCGTGCTCACCGAGATCGACGTCAAGGCAACGCTTAAGAAGAAACTCGACAAGGACTTCAGAAAGTATGTGATCCTCGGGGCCTGTAACCCGCCCTATGCATACGAGGCCTTGTCGGCTGAGCTCGAAATAGGCCTGCTTCTGCCATGCAACGTGATAGTCTATGAGAACGGCGACGGGGGCAGCACTGTTTCGGCCATCGATCCCGTTGTCGCAATGGGCATGGTCGACAACCCCGAGGTCTGTACGGTTGCAGGGGAGGTGAAGAAGAAGCTCGAGCGCGTGATAGCCGGGCTTTGATGCACGTTTTCGAAAAAGTATTCTGCGGGGAGTCCGACTCCGTTGGCAGGGTTCTTTCCCGGGTGATTTGTGTGTGCCGTGCGTGGCGCTAATCTCCGTTTCCGTCCGGCTCTTCCATCCAGAGTCCGCATCCACCTTGATTCCCGGGTCTGTTGTAGGATGGTCTTCCGGAACCCCTGGCATCCATGGCGTATCAACGTGAGTGTTCCGGTATATCCAGAGAGCGGTATCGTGTGTGTTCGCAATCGAAGCTTACCGCAGGGTCGGCGCCCGGTAGCGCAGGTTCTGTAGTACTCGCTCGCTTTGCACCCGCTGGAACACCTCCTACTAATGGACCTTTATCGATTGAAGCCCACCGCGGCAAGACACGGCGCATTTTTCACCGTACCGCCATCGCGGACGGAGTGAAAGGTCTAAGGAAACTCTGACTTACTGCCTGTTTCGTCATTGCGAGCGCAGCGAAGCAATCCCTCGATCCATAATCAGCGGCTTAGATATGCTTCGGCGCTCCCTCCTTTGTTTCGCTCCGGTCTGCGACTCACCCTTGAGGTGACATGAAAGAACGGGATTAACGAGCCTTCCCGAGCGTGGAGCCTGTTATGGTCTATAGTCTCTCGGGCGGGTCGGCTGAGAGGACGTTGTCTTGTTGTCGGGAGAGGGTCGGGGTATTGGACATTGCTGTGGGGGCGCGACGTCCTATCCCCTCCCCCTCCCGCCTTCCCCTTCCGCCATGAAAGGGGAAGTTTGATTTCAGATTGTCGTGGCGGTGCCTGCAGACCGCAGGTCTCTTTGATGCGTAAGGTGGGTGCCGGATACGTCCTTGATCCCCGAAGTATGCTGGTCGCTGCGGGACCGCGGACAGTTATTGATGATGCCACATATAGTATGTTTATTCTAAAAATACTCACATATATTGAACGATTTGTCAATATGTTTTCCTTGTGGCGGATATATTTGTAGTCCAGGCATCCGGGTTTAACCGCAGGGTATGGCGAACAGGCAGGGATGTTCTATGAAGGAGTTTCAGAAGTTGTTCGGGATGAGGGTCAAGGAGCTGAGGGAGAAGCTCGGGCATACCCAGGAGGAGCTAGCCAGGATGGTCTGTATCAGCCCGAAGTACCTCAGCAGGATAGAGCTGGGCTATAACTTCCCCACCTTCAAGAACCTCATGAGGCTCTCTGGTGTCCTGGATGTCGAGCTCAGGGAACTTTTTGAGTTTAACCACCTCTCCGGCAACAAGGAGGATGTGAGGGAGGACCTGAAGACCATGCTCGACAGGGCGGACGAAGAGACCCTGAGATTGCTTGCCAAGATGGTGAATGCTGTGGTGAGGTAGAGGCGGACTCCTGGAGAGGCTGCCGCGTTGTCAGGACCTTTTACAGTCTGGTCCTTCCTCTATCCTCGGCACGGCGGAGAGGAGCCTCTTCGTGTACGGATCCCGCGGGGAGGTGAAGATATCCTCCACCGTGCCGCTCTCGACTATCCTGCCGTTGTGCATAACCGCGACCTCGTCGGCTATGTATTCGACGACACCGAGGTCGTGGGTTATGAAGAGGAAGGACAGACCGAAGTCCCGCTGGATGGATTTGAGGAGGTTCAGTATCTGCGCCTGGACCGAGACGTCGAGTGCGCTTGTGGCCTCGTCGCAGACTATGAACCTGGGGTCCACGGCGAGGACCCTGGCGATCCCTATCCTCTGGCGCTGGCCGCCGGAGAACTCGTGCGGGTAACGGTGCATCATGTCAGGGGTAAGCCCCACCATCTCGAGGGTGGCGGCCACCTTGTCCGCACGCTGTTGCCTGGTCATCCCGGGCTTTAGGCTCTTAAGCCCCTCTTCTATGATCTGCCCCACCATGAGGCGCGGGTTAAGCGCCGAGTAAGGGTCCTGGAAGATTATCTGTACGAGGCTGCGGAGCGGCTTGAGCTCCTTCGGGCCGAGCCTGCAGAGGTCTTTTCCCTCGAACAGGACCTCACCGGCCGTGGGCCTTAGAAGCTGCAGGATGGCCTTGCCTGCGGTGGTCTTTCCGCAACCCGACTCCCCCACAAGCGCAAGTGTGGAGCCTTCCCTCACGGTGAGGTCTATGCCGTCGACCGCCCTGACGTGGTCCACGGTCCTCTTGAAGACACCCTTCTTGACGGGATAGTAACACTTGAGCCCCCTTACCTCGAGAAGGACGGGCCTTTCCCTGTGAGGAAGGTCGAGCCTCGCTCTTCCCCCGGCGGTCTCGTGCTGGGCCTCTGCAACAGGTGCCGACACGCCGCTTCTCTTGTAGAGGTGGCAGGCCACGAGGTGTCCTTCGTCCCTTTCGACAAGCGGCGGTTCCGTCGTCCTGCACAGATCGAGCTCCCTGTCGCACCTGCCCGAGAACCTGCATCCCGGCGGGAATTCCGTAGGCGGTGGGACGGTTCCGGGGATCGTATCGAGCGGCCTGCCCCTTTTTTCCATGCCCGGTATCGAGCGCAGAAGCTTGAGCGTGTAGGGGTGCATGGGGTTTCGGAATATCTTCCCGGTCGGGGCCTTCTCCACTATCTTGCCCCCGTACATGACCCCGACCTCTTCGGCGTTCTGGTAGACCACCGCGAGGTTGTGGCTTATGAAGAGCACGGCCATGCCCATCTCTTCGCGCATCTCCTTTATGAGGTCGAGTATCTCCTCCTGTATGGTTACATCCAGTGCGGTCGTGGGCTCGTCGGCTATGAGAAGGTCGGGCCTGCACGAGAGGGCGATGGCGATCATCACCCTCTGGCGCATCCCGCCTGAAAGCCTGTGCGGATACTCGTTGAAGATCCTTTCGGGAGAGGGCAGGTGCACCCTGTCGAGCATCTCTATTGCAACGGCCCTGGCCTCCCGCCTGGACCTTCCCTGGTGCAACATCACCGCCTCGACTATCTGTTCGCCGACGGTGAACACTGGGTTGAGCGAGGTCATGGGCTCCTGGAATATCATGGAGATGTTGTTGCCGCGTATCTTCCTTTTTTCGGACTCCTTGAGTGTAGTTATCTCCATCCCGTTGAGGAGGATGGATCCTCCGGCCAGGAAACCCTGCGGCTGGGGGATGAGCTGTATTATGGACAGTGCGGTCACGGACTTTCCGCAGCCCGACTCCCCCACGAGCGCGAGCGTCCTGCCCCTTTCGATGGAAAAGGAGACACCGTCGACGGCCCGTCCTATCCCATGCGGGGTCCGGAAGTAGGTCTTGAGCTCTCTTACCTCTATCACTGGTCTCATGGTCAAGGTACAAGGCCTCCCGGGCAATCAGCGTCTTCCGAGCCGGAGCCTCGGCTCCAGCGCGTCCCTTACGGCGTCTCCGAAGATGTTTGCAGGGAGTACGAGGCCGAACATGAACACAAATGCGCCGAGGAGGTTCCACCACACAACCGGGTCCCTGGAGAGCTCGAGCCTCGCCGTGTTGATCATGTTGCCCCAGCTTCCCATCTCCGGCCCCACGCCTATCCCTATGTAGCTCAGGACGGCCTCGGCCAGGACGAGCCCGCTGAACTGCAGCACGAAGGTTATCAGCACCAGGTGCATGAGGTTTGGCACTATGTGCCTGAATATTATCATGAGCCTCGGAACCCCGAATGCCTTTGACGCCTGGACGTATTCGAGCTCCCTGAGCTTGAGGGTTTCGCCCCTGATGATCCTGCATAGATCGGTCCACGAGGTTATGCCCATTATCATGCACAGCCAGAAGAGCCTGTCCGTGGGCACGAACACGCCCATGAAGAGGTCTTCGTCGGTTACGAGGCCGCCCTGGTACCCCTCGGTGCCGAAGATGAGCATGAAGGCCACTATCAGGAGGACCCCCGGGATGGACGAGAGGGTGGTATAGATGTACTGGATTATGTCGTCTACCACCCCGCCGAAGTAGCCGGCGAGCACGCCGAACAGTATGGCGAAGGGGATGATTATTATGGTGGTGCCGGTGCCTATGACGACCCCGGTGCGTATCCCCTTTATCGCCTCGAAGAGCACGTCTGAGCCGACCTTGTCGGTGCCGAGCCAGTGTTTGCCGGGATACCTCAGGGGCGGGTAGTCACGCACCACCGTGCCGTCCGGCCTTTCAATGGACTCCTTGACGTAAAGGCGGGTGGCGAAGGGTGCGGAAAAGGTCTTCTCGGTCCTCTCGCGCATGCCCGAGAGCGCCCTGTCAAGCAGGCTCAGGGCCTGCGGGCTGTAGATCCTCTTTCCGGATTCGGTACGCGCCTCCGAGCCGTCTTCCATGAAGACCGGATCGCGCCAGCGTATGCTGTCCATGAGCGCCACAGTACCGTACAAAAGGAGTATGAACATGCAGACCAGCGCCACCCGGTCGTTCCGCACGTGACGCCAGACCTGCGCAACATAGCCCTCGCCCCTTCCAGCCGTGGCCGCGACCACGGCCACCGTGATGAAGACGAGGTATATGATTATGTCGGTAGCCAGTATTACAGGCATCTTCGCGTCACCTTCTCATTCGAGCCTTATCCTCGGGTCCACGAGCGTGTAGCTTATGTCGGTCAGTATCAACCCGGCTATGTAAAGGAGCGAGCCCAGGTAGACCATCGCCCTTACGATGGCGAAGTCCTGGGCGTTTATGGCGTCTATGGTGAAGCTTCCGAGCCCCGGTATGGCGAAGAAACTCTCCATTATGAGGCTTCCGTAGAAGAGAAATGGTATCGTCACCACCACGTTCGTGAGTATGGGGATCATGGCGTTCTTGAGGGCGTGCTTGAAGAGGACCGTGGTCTCCGGCAACCCCTTAGCCCTCGCCGTCCTTATGTAGTCCTTTCCCATCTCCTCGAGGAACACGGTCCTGTAGAAGCGCACCCCGCCGCCTATGGAGCCTACAACCCCTATTATCACCGGGAGTATGACGAACTTGATCGCGTGCACGCCCGTGTCGTAACCCGAGATGGGGAATATCCTCAGGAGCTTTCCGAATAGGTACTGGCCGCCTATTATGTAGAAGAGGGAGGATATGGACATCATGACGACACACGTCACGACCCCCCACGTGTCCACGTACGTACCCCGCAGGAAGGCCAGGATCATCGCGAAGGTGAGGTATACGGCAACCCCTATGATGAAGGTGGGCAGCGCCACGGCAAGGCTCGCCCACATGCGCGTCTTTATCTCGCGCGCTATGTCTATGTTGTTCCGGTCGGACCTTCCGAAGTCGAGCCACAGAAGCGGCGCCGACTTCTGGAAGAAGATCGTCTGCGTGAGCTTGGCCATGCCCTTCTCCTCCCTGTTGAAGAAGACCGGAAGGTCGTAGCCGCGGTCCTTCTTCCACTCCTCGATCATCTCCTGCGTTACGTTCTTTTCGCCGAGGATCTTCCTTGCCATGTCGTCCGGCGTGTTGACGTAGAAGAAGAGCACCGCGGTGATCAGGTTCACGCCGACGACGATCGGTATGGCGTAGAGTATCCTGCGGATTATGTAGGCGAGCATCGCTTGACCCTCCTCAGAGCCCCAGCCTCTTTCTTATGGTCATGAAGGCCGGGAGCAGGGCGATTATCACGGCGACCGCCAGGGCCGCGATCGGCCAGAGTACGGGCCTGTTCCACTCCCTTCTGAGCTCGGCCCGCTCCCTGGCGTCTATCCTTATGTACTTCATGGTGTTGTTGGCCATGGCGTTGGGTTTGAGGTTGTGCACCCAGCGGTGGACGAGTGTGAACGAGACCGGGTAGTAACCCCAGACCCAGGGTGCGTCCTCCTGTACTATCCTCGTCATCCGTTTTATTATGTCGAGCCTCTCCGGGGTGTTGTCCATGTTTTCCATGATCCTGAAGAGCCGGTCGAACTCAGGGTTGGAGTAGTTCGCCGCGTTCTCGCCGCCGTACCTGACCTTGCTGTTTCTTCCGACAAGGAGGAAGAGGAAGTTCTCAGGGTCCGGGTAGTCGGCGTTCCATCCCCATGAAAAGAGCTGGAAGTTGCCCTTGAGCATCTTGTCCTGGAAGCGGTTGTAGTCGGTCGTCCTGTTTTCGAGCTGGATGCCGAGCAGCTTGAGCCTCTTTATATACCAGCTTATCATCTGCTTTGCGTCCACGCCCGTCCACGCGTTGTCAAAGGTTATGACAAGCGGCCTTCCGTCCCTGTCCCTGCCGCCCGGGTACCCGGCCTCCGAAAGGAGCCTCCTTGCCTCGTCGATCGACCTTCTCTCCGGCCTCGCCTTCTCGGCGTTCCACCTGTAGACGAACGGGTTTATGCCCTCTTCGCCTTCGAGGTGGCCGAATATGCCCGGCGGAACAGGCCCCATGGCCGGAATGCCCCTGCCGTTTGTGAATATCTCTATGTACTCCTCGTAGTCGATGGCTATCGAGACCGCCTGCCTGAGCTTTTTTTTCGCCTCGGTGTACCCTCCGACCGTGTCGTCGAGCATGTTGAACCCCATGTAGTATATCGAAGGGCGCACCGAGGTCAAAAGGGATATGCCCTTGTCCTTCATGAACCTGGTGAGCTCCGCCCCTCCCTCCGGGGTTATGGTCACGGCCTGGTCGAAGCTGTCCGAGGTTATGCCCGAGACGTCATAGTAGCCCTGGAGGAACTTGTTCCATCGCGGGATGGCCTCCTTTTCGAGCTTGAAGACGATCCTTTCGATGAAGGGCATGGGGCTTCCGGCGTCGTCGAGAAGACCCGCCTCCCTGTCACCGGGTTCGCCCTCCGAGGGGTAGGGTTCGCCGTGGAAGTTCTCGTTTTTTACGAGCACTATCTCGCGCTGGGGGCTGTAGACCTCGATCCTGAAGGGGCCTGTTCCCACCGGAAAGCGGTCGAGCGTTATGTTCCTTTCTATGAGCGGAGGCTGCTTGTAGAAGAGGTCCGCCTCCCGGGGCATGGGCGAGAAGAATGGCATGGCGAGCCAGTAGACGAACTGGGGATACTTTCTTTTGAGTATGATCCTGAATGTGTACCTGTCCACCCGCTGTACGCCGGGTAGCGGATACTTGGAGTAGTCCAGTATTATGGGATCCCCCGCCCGGCCGGATCCGGCATCGCCGCCGTTCCGCCTCTTTTTCCGGATCTCTTCGACCTCTCTTCGCAGAGAATCGGCGTACTCGTCGAGGCCCAGGATGTACTTTTCCAGTATCGGCAGTATGGGGCAGTGAAGCTGCGGGTCCGCAAGGCGCATGATCTGGTATATGAAGTCGTCCGAGACAAGCTCCCTCGTACCGGTCGCCTCGAAGTCCTTTATCTCCTCTATGCCGTCGAGGTCTTCCTCCTCGAGCCCTGCATAGAGGAGGCGGCCGTCCGGTCCCCTTGCAAACGCCGGGTGGTTCTGGTACATGATCCCCTTCTTTATCCTTATCTCGTAGACCACGCGGTGTATCTCTTCGGCCGGCGCATCGCCATTAAGCCTCCTGCCGTTCCGGTCCAGGTACACGGGCTCCGGGACGCTCTCGGCCGAGAGCGGTATGAGCTCGTAGGGCCTTTTCAGGTAGTGGTACTGAAGGAGCGGCTCGTATATCTGTCCTATGAGGCTGTATTCGTTGGAGCTGTAGGAGCGTGCCGGGTCAAGGTGCTTCGGGGGCTCGTCGAAGGTCGTGTAGTATATGTTCCTGTACCTTTCGGATGCGCGGTAGGGGTTGTTGAGTGTGCATCCGTTGAGCAGAATGATAAGGATTGTAAGCAGAAGCAAACGGGTGTATGGAAATGACCGGAAGTGTCCCTTCAATCTATGCGCCCTGTTTCGTTTAAGGGTACGTGAGCGTGCCGGATTCTACAACTTAGCACAGTCACAGGGCAGGGTCAAGATTTACCCGGGCTTAGCCGGTTGTGCCGGGCAGTGCCCGGTTGGCGGCTTGCCCGAATCTTTCCATGGATATGCGGGTGTTTCCGTATCTCTTCGATTGCATCGTCATGCCTTGTAGCAGAGTTCCATTCATTGGGCACACCCTCTTTCGGCCGCGGTTATCCCGTACAGTCTGCGCCTCGGCGGACTGTGCCAGGGCCTTTTTCTCCGGGCGGGTGGAACCGGGAGAAAGGTGTCGGAAAATTTTACAGTTTCGTGGTGGAGGAGATCGCTTTCCTGTGGCTGATAGAAAAAGCTCTTTAAGATCAAGGCGATGCAGAGGCGGGAGATGGTTGGCACTGTTTTTGCATAAAATTAATTGCTAAGTGCCATTTCACCCTTTGTATACAGAATCGTGGTGATGGCCGCTTTTACGGCAGAGGCTTGATCGCCTTGTATCTCTAAGGCCTGATAGGTGTGGTGGAACCAGCCAGCGATGTTGGGCATGCATGGCGAGCGCATGCCGCAGGCGGCTTAGGAGCCGGCGAGCGATGCGTGATCGGGTATTCCCCTCTCGTGGTTTTGCGGATTACTCGAATTTGACTACGAGTGGACATATACGGAGCTGATTTTGAAACAGGGGCCATGGCAGCGGTTGGCGATCCTTTAAACCTTACGAGTACCGTAACCCTCAATATAGTAAGCGGGGCCGCACCGGTCCCGGAACCGTCAACCGTACTTCTTTTGAGTAGCGGGGTCCTTGGGCTGGCGGTAGCGGTGAGACGCAAGAGGTTCAAGGATGCGAGGGATTAACCGTTTTTCAAGGAGGAAAAAATGCATACGATTAGGTTCAGAATCAAGTTTATGTTGATCTTGTCGGTGGTCTTTGCCCTCGCGTCCGTCTCTGGCCCCGGCACGGCTTACGCAAGCAGCATATATGACGGGCTGGTAGCCTACTGGCCGTTCGAGGGGAATGCCCTGGATGTGAGCGGGAACGGACACCACGGTACTGTCAACGGGGCGACCCTGGCCCAGGACAGGTTCGGCAATCCGGACAGCGCCTATGATTTTTCGAGTGGGGCTTATATCGACGTCGCAACAAGCAGCCTTTTGGAGATAACCGGCTCCATGACCATAAGCGTCTGGGTCAAGTACGACACCCTGCCAGTGAACCCACGGATAATAAGCTTCGGCCCGGACAACAACGGCTATGAACTGTACGTGGGCGGCGGCATATGGAGCACCAAAGACAAGGTCTACTTCTTATACGATGGATTGGGTATAGCATCAAATACCACCCTTTCTCCCGGTACCTGGAACTCCATCACCGCCATAGGCACCCCTTCGGGGCTGGAGATATGGATCAACGGGGTGCTGGATGCTCAGCTTTCAGCAGCCACTACAGGCTTCAACTACTTTCCCCCTTTCAATATCGGGAGAAAGGCGACATCGGGTTACGACGCCTGGGACGGGGTAATAGACGACGTGATGATATACAGCAGGGCACTGGGTGTAGACGAAGTGGACTACCTTTACAACCTCAAAGAGACCCTTCCCTCTCCAGTCCCCGAGCCGTCCACTCTCTTCCTCCTCGGCTCCGGCCTTTTGGGCATGTACCTTGCCAGGAAGAGGTTCGGGCGGCGGGATGGATGACCAGAGGCATAGAAGCCGGTTGTGGTATGCCGCCTTCATGTCTGGTTGGGTGACGGATGGAGGGTCTGGGTATGTCGTCAATCACGTTGCGGCAGGAACTCTTAGGGTCTCGCCTCTTCGGACGAGCAAGCCGTCTGCTTTCCGCTATTGATACCGAAATGTTACCTTGCCGGGAAAAGGGTTTTTTCGCTTGGAAGGCCTCTGATTCCTTGCGAGAAGCCCCACCAGATGCTTGCTGCGCGGGGCTTCAACCGCTGCTGTATTTTCCCCGTACGTAGCCCCTTTTCCGAAGAACCACGGCATGGCCGGTCCTGCGTAGGGAACAGCCGTGTCGTCCTTAAAACAGGCGGCGGCCGGCCGACCACACGCCTTCCGATGCCCGGGAAGCGTTGGGCCGCACTGTGCATCCATTGCCACCGGCACATGTGGCGGTATGCTTTGAGAAAATGCAAGGCCGAAACTTGACATCGTTTTTGTTGCGTATATAATTTATTTGTTCGCCGGTAATAACATGGATTGTTAAGGTCAGGTTGAGCCGCGCTTCATGCGAAGTCGCGGCGTTACTTACGGTTTTACTTCGAATTTTCTTCAACGGTTCATCCTCGGGACCAACTCCGCACCACGGAACTTCTCCGACCACTTCTTCGCATTAACCCGGTAATCATCCTTCACGAGACAGCCCAGCAGGCAACGTTAACGGGGGGTGTTTGTCATGCTCAAAGTCAGGAATGAAGCGGGGACTGGAAGGGGGCGCACAGGCAGGGTCAAGGGGGCCCCGTCGGGGGAAGGGGTTACAACGGTAGAGGCCGTCCAGGTTATGCTGGACCGAAACGGCCGTATAGTCGACCTTAACAGGCAGGCCGTGGAACTTCTTGGAGTAAGGGCTCAGGAGGCGATCGGAAGGGACTGGTTCAGCCTTTTTATTCCGGGCAGGGAGAGGAAGGTGATCAAGGAGGTCTTCAAGGACCTCGATGCCTTCAAGGCCGTTGTCTTTAAGTGCCCCTTTGTAAGGCGCGGCGGAACAAAGAGGGTTTTTCAGTGGGAGGTTGTAGGGATGAAAGCGAACGGCAGGGATGAGCCGCAGGTGATATGCCTGGCACAGGATGTGACCGAAAGTGAGAAGGCGCTGGAGCTTATCGAGAAGTACACGGAGGAACTGGAGCGCTTCTCAAAGGTACAGATATCGAGGGAGTTGAGGATGGAGGAGCTAAGAAGAAAGATCAGGGAGCTTGAGAGGAGGCTCGCCGAGTGCAGGGCCAGGGGCTCGCGAGGCGTGCGGAAGGGATGACCCCAGCACATTTAATGCGCGCGCTTCTGCAGAGACAGAAGGCTTTCCGGTATGCCGTGGCTCCGGGTCCCGGGCGCGAAGTTTCGATATGCTGATCGATGCTCCATGCGGTGACCCCAGGGAATATTCTCGCCCATGGAATCGACCGGCAGCACCTCGTTCTCTGCTCCCGCAGGCTGCTGCTGTGCATGCGCTTTTCGTACAAGTAGTTCATCGTGTGCTGATCACTATTTTCCGGAGGCTTTTGTGCGATGAAAAACGACAGGAAGAGCATACTCGTTGTGGACGACGAGGAGACGATCGGACTCGGCATAAGCGAGATACTCAAGGACGAAGGCTTCGAGGCCGCCTATGTCATCAACGGGCCTCAGGCCATAGAGGAGATCAAGAAGAAGAACTACAACATCGTATTCATGGACATCGTGATGCCTGGCATGAACGGGCTCGAAACCTACAGGGAGATAAAGAAGATAAGGCCGTCAGCGAAGGTCATACTATTTACCGGCTACTTCAAGGACGCCGAGGCCGTTATAAACCAGGGCATAAAAGAGGGAATGATAGAGGAGTTTATCAGAAAACCCTACTTTGCCGACGAGATAGTGCGCACGGCCAGAAAGTATGCGCAATAGACAGGTGGTGAAGATGCACGGTGGCCTGGGTTGAAGGCGCCGTGGCATCAAATCTTGGCTACGCCGGGATCATGGCTGGTCGAAAGAACAGGACCAAAGGGTACGATTTGAACGAGAAGGCTGTATTGGGGCTGGACAGCGCAAGTCTCTCTTCCGGTGAGACCAAGAGGGCGCTCCTGTATATACTCGAGGACTACAATGAGATCTTCAACGTCCTCGAGAAGGCCAAAGGAGAGTGGGAGGCCACCTTCGACGCGATAGCCACACCCATATTCATCCATGACAGGAAGTTGAAGATAACCAGGGCGAACACCGCCTGCAGAACAGAGGCCGGCCTCTCTTTCCTGGAGCTGATAGGACGGCCGTATCCGAGGGTCTTTCCCTGGATGGGAGAGTCGGTCAAGGATTGCAGGGAAAGCTCGCTAAACGGATGCGAGGGGATGTGCGAGATCACGCGTCGCGACAACGGCAGGGTCTATTCCGTGCGGTTTTACCCGGTAAAGATGGGAGCGGATTCTAACCATTGCCTTCACATAGTGGATGACGTCACAAAGGAGCGGCGGGCCCAGAGAAAACTCAAGGAAGAGATCGAGGCCACAACCAACCTGCTTTCTGTGGCCGAGGCTACGGCCAACATAAGAGACATAGACGTGTTCATGGATAGGATCATCAGGAGCGTCAAGAACATCATAAAGTGTGACGTGTGTGTCGCCTATCTGTGGAACGCAAGGCTCAAGGAGTTCACGCCGGCGGCACACAACGGGCTCGGCTCCGACAAGGTGCCGTTTTTCCGCATGACGCGGCTCAAGCCGGCGGGCCTTGAGTTTGTAACGCAGGTTTTCAAGGCCGGCGTACCGCAGGTCCTGAACGGCGAGGGGGTCCTTCCACGGGACTTCCTCAAGCTGGACAGGGTTATAAGGAGTGTCGTAGCCATGCCCTTCAGGTCGAACGAAGGGTACCTGGGGCTCATACTGGGCTTGCATACAGACGAGCTGCGCTTCAAACAGCGCGAAGTCGCGCTCCTCAAGGGCATACACCACCAGATATCCATCGCCCTTGAAGAGGCGAGGCTCTTCAGGCAGTCCATAGAAAAGACGATCGAGCTGAGTAACAGGGTCGAGATGATAAGCGTCATGCATGAGATCGACAAGACGCTTCTGTCGACGCTCAACCGCGCCGACATGCTCGGAACGACCGCCTGCATGATAGAAAGAATTCTGCATGCGGAGAACGTATCGGTCTGCATAGTGGACAGGGAACGTTCGGGCTTCATCTTCGCCGCCGGTGCGCGTGAGTACGTGGAGGACGACGCCCTTGTGGAGTTCGAAAGGACAAGCGCCACAGAGGTGTATGCGAACGGCAGGCCGCAGTACCTGCCGAACATGCAGAACATAAAAGAGCTTCTGCCCTTCGAGGCGCTCTTGCTCTCGAGGGGATACCTTTCGGTCATGAGGGTGCCGTTGATGATAAAGGGCGAGGTCAACGGTGTGCTTTCAGCGGCCAGCCGTCACCCTTCGGCCTTCACGCCGGCCGACCTGTCGCTCTTCGAGGGCCTCTCAAGGCAGATATCCGTTGCGCTCGAGAACACGAAGCTCGTTGAAGACCTCGAGGAGCTCTTCATGAGCACCATAAGGGTTCTTTCCGGCGCCATAGACGCCAA
The DNA here is from genome assembly GCA_015492495.1 of Deltaproteobacteria bacterium. GTDB lineage: Bacteria > Desulfobacterota > GWC2-55-46 > GWC2-55-46 > DRQE01 > S146-62. The sequence continues at coordinate 33,009 of WGEY01000077.1, forward strand.
GTCCCCCTGGACCGCGGGCCATTCCGCAAGGGTGACACACTGCGCCATAAAGATAGGGGAGGCCATGGGGTTGAAGGAAGAGGAGCTCAAGAACCTCAGGCTTGCCGGCATACTCCACGACATCGGCAAGATCGGGGTGAGCGAGGAGATACTGGACAAACCTATGAAGCTTTCCCCCGAGGAGGTGGCCGTCATGAGGAGCCACCCGGTGAAAAGCGACCAGATACTCAGGCCCATAAGGCAGCTCAAGGACGTCCTGCCCGCCATAAGGCACCACCACGAGCACTATGACGGCGCAGGCTACCCGGACGGGCTCAGCGGGGAAGAGATACCGTACATGGCCAGAATACTCGCCGTGGCCGATACGGTGGATGCCATGGCTTCGGACAGGCCGTACCGCGCCGGCATGCCGATGGATGTGATAATCAGCGAGCTCAGAAGGTGTTCGGTCTCGCAGTTCGACGCCGACGTGGTGGACGCCTCGGTGAAGGTGAAAAAGGATCTCACGGATATATACAGGCGGTACCGGTCCAACAAATCACTTGCCTGACCATGCGGTATTGTTGTAACCTTATCCTGCCGTAAAAGCATTCACTATAAGCCGCGGCTTCGGGACTCCGGGGATGAGACGACCCTCCGGAGCTCCCCGCGTGCATCCTCGGAGACATGAAGGATCAACCATACGCCGGTGCCAGGTCCGTTATGGTGCAGGGCACGTGCTCTCATGCGGGCAAGAGCATCATAACAGCGGCGCTGTGCCGGATACTCTCGGACAAGGGGATAAGCGTTGCGCCGTTCAAGGCGCAGAACATGGCGCTCAACTCCTGTATCGCCGTTGATGGCGGCGAGATAGGAAGGGCGCAGGTCCTGCAGGCCGAGGCGGCGCGGTGCGTTCCCACGGTCGACATGAACCCCATACTCATAAAGCCCACCGGAGAGCGTTCGGCCCAGGTGATCGTGCACGGCAGGGTCCACTCCACGATGAGCGCAGCGGAGTACCATGCGTTCAAGAAGCAGGCGGCCGGCTTTGTCATGGAGAGCTACTTGAGGCTCTCGGCCCAATACGACGTGATCGTAATCGAGGGGGCCGGCAGCCCCGCCGAGATAAACCTCAGGGAGAACGACATCGCGAACATGGGGATGGCCGAGCTCAGCGACAGCCCCGTCATCCTTGTCGGAGACATAGACCGCGGCGGAGTCTTCGCATCCATAGTCGGGACCATGGAGCTTCTCTCAGAGGCCGAGAGGAGGAGGGTTAAGGGGTTCGTGATCAACAAGTTCAGGGGCGACCTCTCGCTCCTGGAACCAGGCCTTGATTTTCTCGAGGAGAGGACAGGGGTACCGGTGCTGGGTGTGGTGCCCTACGTGCGGGAGTTGAACCTGCCTGATGAAGACGGGCTGTCGCTCGAGCACAGTGGAAGGGCTGCGCTGAATCGACGTGATAAAGTGCTCAGGATAGTCGTTCCGAGGCTCCCGAGGATATCCAACTTCACGGACTTCGACGCCCTTTCCCTGGAACCCGATGTCTCGGTCGAGTACGTGGAAACTCCGGCGGCCCTCGAGGGCGCCGACATGGTGGTTCTTCCTGGGACGAAGAACACGATCGAGGACCTCCTGTGGCTGAGAGAGAAGGGGTTTGAGCCCGGGCTCAAACCCCTTCTCTCTCAGCCACAGGAGGTCCTCGATCGTGTTCTTCGTCCCAGGAAGAAC
>WGEY01000078.1 GCA_015492495.1 Deltaproteobacteria bacterium
AGGTTCTTGTTCCGCTCCGTGAGTATGGAAATGACGACTGAGAAATGGAGCAGTATCATGAGTATGAATACGAGCCCTATCAGGAAGAGGAACGAGGGCGGATACGCCACCCCCACCCACGAGGCCACCCTGTCAAGGAGCCCCCTCCAGACCGCGAAGATACCCACAGCCCCGATCGCGGCGAGCCACAGGACCGCGTACTTTTCCTTGAGCAGCCCCCGCCTGATGAAGTCTATCACCATCACGAAGAGCACGATGGCTATGACTATGGAGATCACCCTGAACATCCGACCATCCACCATCCGGCCCGAGCGCCGGGAGACGGTTCCGCGGCTAATCGACCCTCTTCAGGAGATCCACGAATATCGCCAGCAGGACCTTTACCATGTAATATACGCCCCTTCCGGCCGTGATGGAAGAGCGCCCGCCCTTTCTTTCGGCCATCTTCACGGGGACTTCCATTATAGCAAACCCCTTTTTGTGGAGCAACACGAGCGCCTCGACCTCCGGGTAGTCGTCGGGATAGCAGCGGCTCAGGTACCAGACGGCCCGCCTCCCTGCGGCCCTGAAGCCCGAGGAAGGATCGGTTATACGGGCCCCGAGTATCGACGAGACGATCCTCGAAAATATTGTTATGGCGACACCCCTTGCAAACGAAGGCCTGTAGTCCCCGAGGCCGAGGAACCTGGATCCTACCACCACGTCGGCCTTCCTGTTCAGTATCGGCTCTATGAGCCTCTTTATTTCGCCCGCGCGGTGCTGCCCGTCGGCGTCGACCTGGACCGCTATGTCGAAACCGCGGCTGATCGCGTACTTGTAGCCCGTCTGCATGGCGGCGCCTATGCCCATGTTGTAGGGGTGTTCGAGAAGCTCGACCCCGGTCTGCCTGACCACACGCGGCGTCCTGTCGGTGGAGCCGTCGTTCACCACAACTATACCCGCCCGGGGCATCTCCTGCCTCACGTCCTCTATAACACCGGCAACGGTCTCTTCTTCATTGTAGGCGGGTATTATCACCAGGACTCTGGGGGTCTTTCGCTCCATGAGGACTATGCCCTTGTGTCGGCTCTGAACGGGAACCCGGGGTCAGGCGGCCGCGGATCGGAGGTATGGAGGCCGCCGATCACACCCTGGAGGGATACAGGGGAAGGGGCTGTGAATGGCTGAGCTTGCGTGGCTACCACTTTAGTTCAACGGTCCCGTCCGGTTCGCGGGTGGTCCGGTGTCCGTGTGCAACTGTAATGGTGCCGAAGGGGGGAGTCGAACCCCCACGGGCTACGCCCACTAGACCCTGAACCTAGCGCGTCTACCAGTTCCGCCACTTCGGCAGTGTCAGTACCGGCCCGTCCCATGGAATTTTCGGACTTGAAATGACCGGACTTTCGGTATATATTTGAAGCCTGCCGCGGCAGGTCTTCAAGTGCAGGGAAGTTTTCGTCGTATTCTCCGGCCTTGCATCTCGGCGCATGTTCCGCCGGTCCGGGAAATCTCCGCCAGCCAAGCCTCTAACCGCACCGGCCCGCCGGGAAAACAGTAGAATTTTCGCACAGTAAGCATGCTTAGTCAAGTTTTTTTAAACCCCTTGCCCGGGCAAAAAACTCTATAAAGGAGGAGTTGATGAAGTTTTTTCTCGATACCGCCAACATAGACGATATCAAGAAGGCGAAAGACTGCGGGTTGCTGGACGGTGTCACCACCAACCCCACCCTGGTGGCCAGGGAAAACAGGGAGTTCAGGGAGCTTGTAACCGAGATATGTTCGATCGTCGACGGTCCCGTGAACGCAGAGGCCGTAAGCCACACCGCGGACGAGATCGTCAAGGAGGCGAGGGACCTTGCCTCCTTGGCCGAGAACATCGTCGTAAAGATCGCCATGACCCTCGAAGGGCTCAAGGCCGTAAAGCAGCTCTCCGAGGAGGGTATAAAGACCAACGTGACGCTCGTCTTTTCGCCCCTGCAGGCCCTGCTCGCGGCCAAGGCCGGGGCCGACTACGTAAGCCCCTTCATCGGCAGGCTCGACGACGTCTCGCACACCGGCATGGAGCTTGTGCACCAGATCATGGAGATATACGCCAATTACGACTACCTGACGCAGGTCATAGTCGCGAGCGTTAGAAACCCGGTGCACGTGCTCGATGCTTCGCTCACGGGTGCCCATATCGCCACGGTGCCCTACAAGGTGCTCGAGCAGCTCTCGAGGCATCCGCTCACCGACGTGGGGATCGAGAAGTTCCTGAAGGACTGGGAGAAGGTGCCCAAGTAAGGCGTGAACCGACGGCGGTGGCTTACGAATGGTCTCAGGAAAGGGAAAAAACCCGCGGGCGGGCCTTGCCGAAGAGACGACCCTGCCGGGGGCCTTTTTTCATAATGATGTGCTCGACAGATCCAGGCCGGCTTTGCTCGTAAGGCAGGGTGACGGGATCGTCGAGATAACAAGGGCCTGGCTCGAGCAAAGCGTCAAGGAGCTCGCCACGGGCCTCATCGCCATGGGTATCGGTCCGGGCGAGCGGGTCGCCATCATCCACGAGAACTCGCCCGAGTGGATCACGGCCGATTTGGCGATAGCCTCGGCCGGGGCCGTATCGGTCCCGGTGTACACGACCCTGGGCGTGGAGGAGACCGCCTTCCTGCTGAGGGATTCCTCCTGTACCTGCGTGATCTTCTCCGGTGCCCACGAAGAAAAGGTCCTGTCCTTAAAAAAGACGCTTCCCTTTCTCACGCACCTGATATCAACCGCCGGCAGCGACGCAAGGGATGTACTGGGCCTCGAAGACGTATCGGCCCTCGGAAGGGAGTCCGGCGATGAAGCGCTCCTCCAGCTCAGGATGAAGGGCATCGACCCGCATGATCCCTTCTCCATCATATACTCGTCCGGCACGACCGGAAGGCCCAAGGGGGTCGTCCTCAGCCACGCGAACATACTCTCCAACATAGAGGCCGTACTGAAGGTCATAAAGGTGACGCCCGGGGACCTGTACCTCTCGTACCTGCCGCTGAGCCACATATTCGAAAGGATGGTCCATCACCTCCTCCTCTTCACGGGCACCCCCATCGCCTACTCGAGGTGCTTCGCCTACGTCGGCGCTGACATGGCCTTTTTCAAGCCCACCTTCATGGTGGGCGTGCCGCTCTTCTTCGAGAGGATAAAGAAGAGGGTGCTCGAGGCTGTAAGGGGCTCGGGCGCGCTCAAAAGGTTTCTCTTCGACCTCGCCGCCAGGTCCGGCAGGACATCGGGAAGGGGGAACCCATTGAACAGGGCCGTGCTCAAGGGCGTGAGGGACCGCATAGGGCCGTCGATAAGGTTCTTCATCTCTGGCGGAGCCGCGTTGAGCCGGGAGACGGTGGAGTTCTTCGAGATGATAGGGCTTCCCGTCCTGCAGGGCTACGGCCTCACCGAGACATCCCCGGTGGTCACGGTGAACACGCTGGAGGACAACAGGCCCGGAACGGTCGGCAGGCCGGTCCCCGGCGTGGAGGTGAGGATAGCCGAGGACGGGGAGATCCTCGTAAAGGGCCCGAACGTTATGAATGGCTACCTCAACCTGCCGGAGACAAACCGCGAGACGATAAGGGACGGCTGGCTCCACACCGGAGACATCGGCGTCATGGACGAAGAGGGGTTTCTCACGATAACGGACAGGAAGAAGGATATCATCGTCACGTCGGCGGGCAAGAACATCCCGCCGCAGAGGATAGAGACGATACTGAAGGCCGACGAGTACATAAAGGAGGCGCTTGTATACGGCGATTCGAGGCCCCACCTCGTGGCGCTCATCGTTCCGGACGAAAAAAATCTCGAAATGCTTGCAAAGGACCTCGGCTTGGAGTACTCTAATGCACCGGAACTTCTGCAGGACGAACGGCTCCACGGGTGCTTCGAGGAGAGGATACGCTCGAGGCTTGCAGGGCTTGCAAGGTTCGAGCAGATCAGGCGCTTCGCCCTCATAGAGGACGACTTGAGCCAGGAGGGCGGTGAGCTTACGCCGACGATGAAGGTGAGACGGGAGAAGGTGGCCTTGAAGTACAAGGCCCTCATAGATTCCCTCTACGAGTGAGGGGGAGCACCAAGAAAAAACACTATTCAAGGAGGTGGCAATGAAGAAGCTCGTTTCGATTCTGGCCTTGGTCCTGGTGGTGGGAGTATACGCCGCCGGTTGCACGATGGAGGCGGAAGAAAATCCGTTCGCCGAGGAGAAGGCCACTGAAAAGCACTCGACCGAAGAATCCTCGCACAAGTGATCGGCCGGCGTGTTTCTCCCCGGGGGCCGGTGACGGCCCCCGGGGAGACCCGGCCGCTTCCAACCCGAATCGAACCGGGGGTGTGGATCATGAAGAAGATCATGGGGTTCCTGGCCGTGGCGCTGCTCGTGGGCGGCGTGTTCGTTTCGTGGTCGGGTTGCTCGAAGGAGACCGAAGAGGCAGCACCTGCGAAGAAAGAAGAAAGGGCGCACCCGCAGGGGCAGGAAAAAGAGGGCATGAAGGCGGGAAACGCCGGGGAGGCGGAGTCCGCATCGGGAAAGGCCTCTGGGACGGTGCCGGCCCGGTCCACTGAGGAGGCCGGAAGGGATGCACCGGCCGTCGTCGAGGATGCGGCGACCCCACCGGAAAGATCCTTTTCGACCAGGAGGCTCCTCTACGTGCGTGAGCACGGCCTGCCGCCGGACTATGAAGACCTCTCGAACCCGCTCGATGCGACCGAGGAGAGGATAAAAAGGGGCGACGAGTTGTTCGCTACGAGGTGCGCGCTCTGCCACGGGGAAAAGGGCCTGGGGGACGGCCCGGCGGGGAGGACGCTTTCGCCGCCGGCATCGAACCTCTCGATCGTCGTCGGGGAGCCGGATGTGACGGACGGCTACCTCTTCTGGACGATCACCGAAGGAGGCGGTGCGCTCGGAACGGCCATGCCCTCATTCAGGACCCTCCCGGAAGAGGAACGCTGGACCATAATACTCTATCTCAGGGAGCGGATAGCCGAAAAGAGGTAGGTACCAGGAGAATACGCGCATGACGGACTTCAACGGGACGCCGTGGTCACGGAAGGATTACGCGCGCCGCTACGTAGAGGCCGCGGATATCATCGTTCCGCAGAGAAGGGTATTCCTGCATCTCCTGGTTTCGTTCTACAGGCGCTTTCTCGGCGGAAAGGCCGGCCGCAGGATACTCGACCTCGGGTGCGGCGACGGCTTCATGACCGAAGGGATCCTGCGCGCAGACCCGGACGCCTCGGCCACCCTGGTAGACGCTTCCCCGGAGATGATAGACAGGGCGAAGGAACGCCTCAAGGACTTCGGGAACACGCGCTTCGTCCGTTCAACCCTCGAGGAGCTCGCCGAAAAGGGGATCGCCCCCGGCGGGTTCGACCTCGCATTCTCGGCCCTTGCGATCCATCACCTCGAACCATCCAAAAAACTCGACCTCTTCGCCTGCATACATTCTCACCTTGCACCGGGCGGATTCTTCATCAACATGGACGACTGCATCCCGCCTTCCGATTCGCTGGAAGACTGGTACGTGGACCTATGGAGGGAGGAGATGACGGAAAAGGAAGAGGAGTCGGGCAGGAAGATAGACCGTGAGAGGTTCATACGCAGGCACATGGAGGGAGAGCATCACTCCAGGCTCGAAACCATCGGGGCGCTTTTGAAGAAGCTCGAAGAGGCCGGCTACAGGGAAGTGGAATGCTATTACAAGTACGGCATGTTTGCAATGTACGGCGGAAGGAGATAATATAGCTGTATAGAGCCGGCCGGTCGGGGAACATCTGATCGATCGCCCGTTTCGTCGTTGCGAGGGCCGCAGGCCCGAAGCAATCTCTGTGGATTATACCGAAAACCCCACGTCCTGTATCCCGCGGGAGGTGCCCCGGGACTTTGCAACCCTAAAACAAGGCACATCAAAAATGGCTGATATCGGCACGGAAGAGATACTCGAGTTCATGAAGAGCGGTGCCCGGCGGCCCCTTTCGTTCAGGGAGCTTGTAAAGAGCTTCAATGTCCCCAGGTCCGACAGGAACAGGTTCAAGAGCACGATAAAGAAGATGGTCGACGAGGGGATGCTCGTCAAGATAAGGGGCGCAAGGTACGGGCTTCCCACGAGGATGAACCTCGTGACCGGGGAGCTCACCTGCCACCCGGACGGCTTCGGCTTCGTGATACCCGAGGAGGGCGGCGAGGACGTGTTCATAGGCCCGAGGAAGCTCCGCGGCGCCATGCACGGGGACCGGGTGGTTGCAAGGGTCGAGGGCTATAAGAGGGGCGGCAGGCGGGAGGGCAGCATAATCAGGGTCCTCGAACGGGCGCACAAGGAGGTCGTGGGGCGTTTCAAGAAGGTGCGGGGTGCGTCCTTCGTAATCCCCGCCAACGAGAGGATACTCGACGACATAGTCATACCGCCGCGCAACACCATGGGCGCCCGGGACGGAACGATGGTGGTTGCACGGATCACGCGCTGGCCCGCAAGCCACCAGTCCGCCCTCGGGAAGATAGTCGAGATAATCGGAGACCCGGAAGACCCTGACGTCGAGGTGGAGGTCATAGCGAGGAAGTACGGGCTGCCCCACAGGTTCCCGCCGGGCGTACTGCACGAGGTCGAGTCCGTCGCCATGGAGGTGAGGCCCGGAGAGCTCAGAGGCAGAACCGACCTGAGGGACCGGAGGATATTCACGATCGATGGTGAAAGCGCCAAGGACTTCGACGACGCGGTGGGGATAGAGAGGACCCCGAAGGGGTACAGGCTGTTTGTCTCCATAGCCGACGTGAGCCATTACGTGAAGGAGGGCTCGCTCCTCGACGCCGAGGCCTACGAGAGGGGCACGAGCGTGTACTTCCCGGACCGCTCTATACCCATGCTGCCGGAGGCGCTTTCAAACGGCATCTGCAGCCTCAACCCCAAGGTGGACAGGCTCACGCTCACTGCGGAGCTCGAGTTCGACCGCCGGGGCAGGCCGGTGGGCAGGAGGTTCTACGAGAGCGTCATAAGGAGCAAGGAGAGGCTCACCTATACGAACGTCAAGAAGGTGCTTTCAGGCGAAGACGAAGAGCTTGAAAAGAGGTACTCGCACATACTAGAGGACCTCAGGACCATGGAGGAGCTGGCGCTCAAGTTGAACCGCAGGCGCATGGAGGAGGGCTCCATAGACTTCGACCTGCCGGAGCCGCAGATCATAATAGACATCGAGGGCCGTGTAGAGGACATCGTCAAGTCCGAAAGGAACATCGCGCACAGGATGATCGAGGAGTTCATGCTCGCCGCGAACAGGGCCGTTGCCGAGCTCTTCTCCTCGCGCGGCTGGCCGTTCCTGTACAGGGTCCACGAAAGGCCGGACGAGGAGAGCATTGCGGAGTTCAGGGAGTTCATCGCCGGCTTCGGTTACCATATGAAGGGGAAGGTCACCCCGAAGTCCTTCCAGAGGATACTGGAGAGTGTAGAGGGCAGACCCGAGGAGAGGCTCATAAACCACGTGCTCCTTCGGTCCATGAAGCAGGCCGTCTACTCCGACGAGAACACAGGGCACTTCGGGCTGGCCTTCAAGGACTACACGCACTTCACTTCACCCATAAGAAGGTTCCCTGACCTCGTGGTCCACAGGCTGCTCAAGAGGTTCCTGAAGAGGCGCTACAACGAAAAGGAGAGGGAGCGGATGCAGAAGCTCCTGCCGGAGATAGCGGCCCACGCCTCGCGGCGCGAACGCAAGGCCATGGAGGCGGAAAGGGAGATCGTGGACCTCAAGAAGGCCCAGTTCATGCTCGACAAGGTCGGCGAGGTCTACGGCGGCTTCATCTCGGGTGTCACGAGCTTCGGCTTCTTCGTGGAGCTCAAGGACTACTACGTGGAGGGCCTGGTGCACGTTACGACCCTTACAGACGACTTCTACACCTACGTGGAAAAGGAGCACTCCCTCGTGGGAGAGACGACCAACAGGAGGTTCCGGCTCGGCTCTGAGGTCATGGTCCGCATAGCCCACGTGGACATAGAGCGCAGGAGGATAGACATGGAGATCGAGGAGCCCCCCGGGGGCGCGCGCGCAAAGAGGACGCGGAGGAGAAGGAAGTAATGTCTCCCATAAGGCTTCACCTCGCCTACAAGAACATAAAGAGGCTGCGGGACATAGTATCCGTCCTGATAAAGCACGGCTTCTACCCGCTCCTTGAAAAGCTGCACCTGACCCCGCTCGTTTCGGTGTCGCAGAGGCTCGCCGGAAAGAAGGCAATGAAGGAGAAGGAGGCCCTTTCCCCTCCAGTAAGGCTTAGGCTCGCATTCGAAGAACTCGGCCCCACCTTCATAAAACTCGGCCAGATACTCTCAACGAGGCCGGACATAGGCCCGGAGGAGTACATAACCGAGCTCCTCAAGCTACAGGACGAGGTGAGCCAGTTCCCCTTCGAAGAGGTCGTGAAGGTCATAGAGCGCGAGTTCAAGAGGCCGTGGAGAGAGGTCTTCCGCGAGGTCGAAAAGACCCCCGTGGCCGCGGCCTCGATAGCCCAGGTGCACAGGGCCGTGACGCGCGACGGCACCGAGGTGATGCTGAAGGTGCAGAGGCCGGGCATAGAGGAGATCATAGAGACCGACACCTCCATACTCAGGTACCTCGCCAGGCTGATGATAAGGTACCTTCCCGAGACACGCGCCCACGACCCCATGGGTACTGTCGACGAGTTCTCGAGGACCATAAAGAAGGAGATGGACTTCACCCTCGAGGCGAGCTACATGGAACGGTTCAGGGTCAACTTCGCCGGCGACAGGAGGGTGAGGATACCGAAGGTCTACTGGGACTACACCAGAAAGCGCATCCTCACCATGGAGAGGATGAAGGGGATAAAGATCGACGACGTCGAGAGGCTCAGGGAGAATGCCATCGACACGGAGAAGGTGGCGCACCTCATAGTAGAGGTCTTCTTCACGCAGGTCTTCGACCACAGCCTCTTCCACGGCGATCTGCACCCCGGCAACATCCTCGTGGCCGATGAGGATACCCTGGTCTTCCTGGACTTCGGCATCGTGGGGAGGCTCGACGAAGAGCTCAAGCGGCACCTGGCGGACATCTTCCTCGGGGTCCTGCGCGAGGACTTCGAGGGGCTCACGAGGCTCTACCTGCAGATGGGCATACTGCCCGAGGACATCGACGAGGCGGCCTTTGCCCGCGAGTACTGGGACGTCATGGTCCGCTACGTGCACGGCCCGGCGAGCCGCGTGAGCATAGGCGACCTCCTCATGGGCCACATAAGGCTTATAACAAGGTACGCGGTGAAGATCCCCAAGGACCTCCTCCTCTTCAGCAAGTGCATACTCGAGCTGGAGGGGCTCGTGAGGACCCTCGACCCCGAGGCGAACATAATCGAGGAGTGCAGGCCCTATGCGGCAAAGGCCGTGAGGGAGCGGATGAGACCTTCCACCATCGTAAGCGAAGGGCTCTCCACGGTGTCGGATTACAGTAACTTCGTAAACACCCTTCCCGGCTACGCCCGCAGGATAATGAAGAAGGTGATGACCGACAACCTGAGCGTGGACTTCGTACATCGCGGACTCGAAGACCTCCTGGGCGAGATAGACAGGTCCTCGAACAGGCTCACCTTCGGCATCATAATGGCCGCGATGGTCATAGGTTCCTCGCTCATACTCGCCACGGGGGCCGGCCCGACGGTCAACGGCTACCCCGTGCTGGGCATAATAGGGTTCGTGCTCGCCGGTCTTCTCGGCCTGTGGCTTTCATTCCAGATACTGCGATCAGGTAAGTATTGAACACGCGTTGCGTCCGCCGATGAAGGTCATAAGAGGAACAAGGGGCATCAAGGAGATAAGAAACCCGGTGCTTACGCTCGGCAACTTCGACGGCCTGCACCTCGGGCACCAGAGGATCCTGAGGAAGGTCTCGGAGAGGGCCCGAAAGCTCGGCTGCCCGTCGGTGGTGTACACATTCGAGCCCCATCCCCTCAAGGTGGTCTCTCCGGCGAGGAGCCCGCAGCTCATCATCGGGCTCGAGGACAAGCTGGAGCTCATCGGGTCCTTCGGCATAGACTACGTTGTGCTCGCAAGGTTCACGAAGGGGTTCGCCTCCAAGCGGCCGCGCGAGTTCGTGGAAGAGGTGCTGGTCAAGGGGCTGGGTGTGCGGGAGGTGTGGGTGGGGCACGACTACTCCTTCGGCAGGGGGAAGCGCGGGACGGTGGAGTACCTTTCGCGCCTCGGCGAAGACTACGGCTTCGCCGTCCACGTGATACCGGCGTACAGGAAGGGCGGCGAGATCGTGAGTAGCTCCAGGGTACGGGAGCTCATAAAGGCCGGCCGGGTCAGGGAGGCCGGAATACTCCTCGGCAGGGACTTCACCCTCAGGGGCAGGGTCGTTAAGGGGCGCAACATAGGCCGTACGCTCGGCTTTCCGACCGCGAACCTCAGGACCAGGAACGAGCTTATCCCGGGAAGCGGGGTCTATGCCGCCTACATACTGCTCGACGGCGAGCGTTACCCGGCGGTCGTCAACATAGGCACGGCCCCAACCTTCAAGAGACGGACGACGGCCGTCGAGGTCCACATACTTGACTTCGAGGGCTCCATATATGGTAAAGATATAAGGGTCGCCTTTGTAAGGAGGATACGCGGCGAGAGGTGTTTCAAGGACCCCGTAGAGCTCGCCCGAAGAATCGAAAGGGACGTGGAGAGGGCAAGGACGATATTCGCGAGGATTACCGCTTCAGGCCGCCTGCAATGAGGCTCGAGGCTCCCTGGAGCGGGCCGGAGGGTCGGCCCGCTATGCATATTGAACCATGGTGATAACCGGCAGGACAAAGGTACTGGGCATATTCGGAGACCCGGTCGAGCAGACGCTTTCTCCCTACATGCACAACGCGGCGTTCAAGGCCCTCGGCCTTGACCATGTCTACGTGCCGTTCCACGTGGCGCCCGACGGGCTCGAGGCCGGGGTCGAGGCCGTTCGGGCATTGGGCCTTCTGGGTGTAAACGTCACGATACCGCACAAGGAAAGGGTCATGGAGTTTCTCGACGAGGTGGACGAGGAGGCGCGCGCCATCGGGGCGGTCAACACGATAGTCAACAGGTCTGGCAGGCTTGCGGGCCACAACACCGACGGACGGGGTTACTGGATGAGCCTCATGGACGAAACCGGCTTCGACCCGGCGGGTAAGACCATTATAGTCCTCGGCGCCGGCGGGGCGGCGAGGGCCATAATCTTCTCTCTTCTCGGCAGAGGGCCGGCAAGGGTCGTCGTGGCGAACAGGACCAGGGAACGGGCGGAGGCGTTGAAGGAGGCCTTCAAGAACTCCTTTCCGGAGGTCGATATGGTAACAACGGGGCTCGACGCACCCGGCGAGATGGAAGGGGCCGACCTCCTGGTCAACACGACCTCGGTCGGCATGCTCGGAAGCGGCGGGGATGCCCCCCCGGTGGATGTAGGAAGGCTTCCTTCCTCGGCCGTGGTCTCAGACATAGTCTTCAAGCCACTTGATACACCGCTTATAAGAGACGCGGAAAAGAGGGGGCTTCGGACACACAGGGGGCTCGGCATGCTCGTATGCCAGGGTGCCCTGTCCTTCGAGCTCTGGACCGGGAAGAGGGCCCCGGTCGAGACGATGAAGTTCGCGGCCCTGCAGGCGCTGGAGGTTCGATGAAGGCGGTATTCATTGCCGATGCACACATAAAGGGGCTGGACGATCCGAACCAGAAGAGCCTCGTACTCTTCCTCGGCCATCTCGCACGCACCGTAAGACCGGACAAGCTCATCATACTCGGCGACCTCTTCGACTTCTGGACCGGCTTCAACGAGGTGGTGTATGCGCGCTACCTGCCCGTGCTGGAACGGCTGCTGAGGCTGCGGGAGAAGGGTACCGGGATAATATACCTCGAGGGCAACCACGACTTCTTCATGGGGAGCTTCTTCACCGAGGTCCTGGGCGCCGAGGTCTACCCCGACTGCCACGAGATCACGCTCGACGGCAAAAGGATACTCCTCTCGCACGGCGATGTGACCGACACCTCGCTCAAGTACCGGCTGTGGCGCGGTCTTCTCAGGAGCTTCGCCCTGAGGGCGCTTACGAGGGTCCTGAGCCCGGCGACCGTCTGGAGGGTAGCCAGGAGGCTTTCCAGCAACAGCCGGCGCAACCTGGAGAGGGGCCAGGCCATAGAGAGGCACCTCAAGGGCTTCGCCAGGAGGAGGATACGGAGCGGCTTCGACGCGGTGGTGCTCGCCCACTCGCACATAGCCGCCGTGGATACTGAGACGATCGGTACGAGGGATGGTATATACGCCAACCCCGGAAGCTGGGAAAGCGATATGAGCTACCTCCTGTACGAGGACGGTGAGTTCAGGCTCGAAAGGTACAACCCCCGGGGACGCCGCACGAGGAAACGGGCCGATGTGATACGGCTCGACCGCCGCCGCAAGGGATGATCGACGGATGAAGTTCGCAACCGCTGTAAACTGCATGGACGGCAGGGTCCAGCTGCCGGTGATAGAGCACATCAGGAAGAAGTACGGGGCCGAGTACGTGGACATGGTCACCGAGCCCGGGGTGGACAGGCTCCTTTGCGAGGCACCGGAGACCACGCCGGAGGTCGGGTCCGTGAGGCGCAGGCTCGAACTGTCCGTGGCGTCTCACGGCTCGGAGCTTGTAGCCGTCATCGGCCACGACGACTGCGCAGCCAACCATGCCGACCCGGCCACCCACATCCGGCAGATACGCTCTGCAAAGGCAAGGATCGCGGCCTGGTACCCCGCGGTAAGGGTCATCGGGATATGGGTCGACGGGGAATGGAACGCCGAAGAGGTGTAGAGGCGCGGCGGTCGAGGCGCTCACGCAGCATGCAAAGCCCCGCCTCCCTGCGCCACTGATCCAGCCAAGCGCACACCGGGACGTACGCAGCTTCGCCACAGGGGCATTGAAGGCAGCCGTTTTCCTCCGGCTGAAGACGCCCGGCGGGGTATGTAACTACGAAGCTCGCCAGGCGGCGCAAGAGAGGAGGTGGATGTGGCAAAGGTAAAGCTCTTCTGGGACCCAAGGGGGTTCGAGCTCGACTCGCTCAAAAGAAAGAGGCTCCTGAGGATAACGGACGGCGACACACCGTATATCTCCATCTCCATCCGTATGCTCAGCATCGACACGCCCGAGGTCCACTACCCCGGAAGGCAGAATCCGTCGAAACACGATGCAAGGTTTCAGGAACTCGCCGACTGGTTGCAGGCCGGTAAGGCACCGGTCGAGCCTGACCTCGCGGCCTACCTGCACCCGAAGCTAGCCACCGGAGCCACTGGCACCCTGCAGAGAGAGCAGGGCGTGAAGGCCACCGTGGAGTTCCAGAGGCTTCTGGATACGAGGCTTGCCAGGCCGAGCGGCAGGAAACGGTCCCTCTTCGTCAGGACCGCCGATGAACCGTTCGACGGCTACGGCCGGCTGCTTGCCTATATCGCGCCTTCCTACAGCAGGGAAGAATTGAGCACCATGTCCTACAGGGACCGGGCGACCTTCAACCTCCTCATGGTCGAATCCGGCTGGGCCGCGTCCTTCCCCATCTACCCGAGTCTTCCGAAGTACAGGGACCTCGTGCTTCTCCAGGAGACGGCCCGGGATGCCTTCGAGAACGGAAGGGGCGCCTGGGCCGACCTGAACACGCTCGCGGGCTACGAGTTCAGGATGTGCTACAGGCTCTGGGAGGTGACGGACAAGCTTCTGAAGGGCAAAAAACTCGGCTCCAGGGAGAGGTACGGCTGGGTGGAGCGGTACTGCTTCGACGTGACCACGCTCGAGATCCACGAGCCGCAGCGATACCACAGGGTCAAGCCCTACAACCGTGTATTCATCTGGCCCCGTGACGTGACCGAGGCGGTTGGACGGCTGAACCTCATGCCCGGAGGGTAGGGGCTGATCGGGAAACACGCGGCTGGGTCCGTCCTTGTTAAGAATCCATACAACACCGGGACTCGAAGATCCTGTTGATTGAGGAATGGAAGTTATGCAGGGCAAGCGGGGATAGCAAGGGGGGCGGCCCCATGAGTTGCTCGTAAACCTGACGCCGATGGAATATCTGGCATCACAACAAACCACGGAAAACTCCAATTTAGGCTGGCACTAAAAAGGGGAGGTTTTCACGAGTACTGTCGGTGTAATGGAGATTGGGTAGCACAATAAGTTCGCCGGAGGCTGCGCGTCCGCGACAAGCGCATGCGACCGACGGTGCCTCAGGCAGGCTGATGCCCGCCTCCGCGCTACGGCTGATCCGCGGCACCGTTAGGCGCTTTAACGAAGGTGATATTGATGAACCCTGGATTCAGCGAACGTACTTTTGAGTTCTGCTTCAACGCAGAATACTGCCAAGTCAATTCTGCCTTGCTAGCAAGCCATCCACATATTCCGTCTCAGCAGATGGAGAAGGATTTAGGCTACGATGTTGAGTTCAGGTTGAATCATGGGCACTATACTCGATCGGTGTTTTTTCAGCATAAGGTCGCTGCATTCGCAGAAAAAAAAGCCGGGAGAAATGCCCATTTTTATGATGCTAACGAAGGACCTTATTTTCGGTTTCCGGTAGATAACGAACAGCACAACACGCTGTGTGAATTGAGTAGAACAAAAGGCAATGCTTTTTACTGCGTGCCACGCTTTCATCTAAGTCATGAGCTAGAAACACATTTCCGAGCAAATAGTATTGCGGGTAACGCAATTCTTCTTGATCCGCTTGATGTTGGTGATATTTATGACGCTGAGCGTCACAACATCACATTCGCACCAGATGGTACAAATCCGACACTCCACCCTGAAGTGCGCAAATTCAAAAAGTCATACTCTGGTGGAGATGAAAATAGGCCTGAATTGAAACAGAATGTGCTTGACAAAGGTTATATTGAAGCATTGAGTCAAGAGTTGATGTCGCGTACGATAAACTCTTGTTTTCAAGTAGCCATAACTAAATCAGTAGAACGCTTAAAACCAATTGAGCGTGTACAATACTTGCTCGGGCATGTATATCACGTCACATGGTTACTCCTTCCGTGAAGAAATTGCCTACACATATATGGCCTCCGCCTGTCAAGGGGTAAAAGTGTCCTTTAACTAATCTCTATGAATTCATTTCAAAGGTCCGGTTAGTAAATAGAGTGTTATGGTGGTTCCGGCTTTATTTCCAGAACGGGTTTTGCAGGGTCTGTGCCTGTGCCAAACACATATCGTTGCTCGGTGGTCACTGGTATAAAATGTGCGACATTATTCCTGATGACAGTCCCCCCTTTATTCGGGGACGACAAAAAAACAGCTCTGTTCCATCGTGCTGGCCTATTCTAAGGTCGGACTATAAGAGCGGGACGGATAGCAAATCAAAGCGTAATGGTTGCCGGGCTCCGATCCACTACTTGGTCCGCGCCCTCAGGCGCACTGCTCTCATCACTTACTGGCACATGTCGGGCTTGTCCCTTTAGGCTCCGGTTATGCGTCGAGCCTATCCGTTCCCTGCTTCATCAAAAGGATTGCCCCTTCACGGGAGATGCGGACAGGGAAGCCTTGCCGAGGGCCGGACGGGTTCAGCCATCCCCGGCTCAGGCCCTCCCGGTGCAAGGGCTGTTTCCCGGACGCTTACTCCGGCGGCCGTCCCAGCCCGGCCGACCGGAGCGTCGCCTCGTCCGGACCGCGTCCGGCGCAGCAGTCGGCGAGCCTCCCGTCTATGACCACCGCCGGCACCGAACGGATCCCCATCTCCCTGGCCCGCTCGGCCACCTGCGGGTCATTCATGTCGAGCACGCTGACCTCGCAGGAGGGGCAGGCCATGCGGTTGACCAGGTCGACGGTCTCCCGGCATGCGGGACACCCGGCGCTGAACACCTCGATTCTACGCTTCGCGTTCATGACGAACCTCCTTTACTCTATGATCGCCCCGATCGGCTCATGAGCGGTGCCCGTACTTCGGGGCGCAAGCCGGACAGGCGCCGGCTGTTCTCCGCGGCCACGCGTTCCAGGCGGATGCGGCAAGCAGCAACGCTGCTCCGCCGTACAGGAGAAGGGAGGTCCGGGATGCGGACTTCCCGGCCATGACCATCCCCGACGCCAAAAGGCCGAGGAGGAACGGACCGTATCCCCTGCGGGTTCGGGCCTTGTACACGAGCCCCGCGACGGATGCCAGCAGAAAGGCGGCGGTCAGGGGAAGAAGGTATCTATCCTTCGACAGGACCCCGAGGCCGAGCGAGCCAAGTACTCCCGCGTACGCCGGCCAGCAGGCCGGACACGCCCCGACCGGAAGGAGAGCGGCCCCTGTTCCAGGCAAGGCGACGAGGAAACCGCGCCAACCCGGCGAGGACCGCCGTCCCGCCCGCTTCGCGGCGGCGTTTCTCAACGCCCCAGCGATGACGGTCGACGTCGGCGCGCCTCGGAAACCGCCGTCCGTGCCGCTGTAAAGGCGGCAGGAGGAAGCGCCGTCCGCCGGGGCGGCCCCGGCCACGTCCTTTCCGTCGACGAGAACGGTCGGAGAGCCGTAGGCCCGGACGTGGGGCGGTGCGGCGGGATCGGCGCGGTCCCATTCCTTCCACCGCGCCGGAAGACCGGCATCGGAGAACGCGCGCACGAGCTCGGCCCGCGCCTCGGCGACGTTCGGGCAGCCCCTGTCGTATATCAGTTCCACGGTCATGACTTCTCTCCATCCTCCAGGGCCTCCAGGATGGGGCACCCGCTTACGGGCCCTCTTCCCCTCCTGCACGCCGCGGTCAGCCTTTCGAGCGCAGCCTTCATCCTGCGGAGTGTCGCGATCCTCTCCGCGATGTCGTCGATCTTCGCGTCCGCACGCCGGCGGATGTCTTCGCAGGTGGTCTTCGGGTCGATGCGGAGCTCAAGGAGTTCCCTTATCTCCTTCAACGAGAAGCCGAGCTCCTTGGCCCGCCTTATGAAACGTATCCGGGAGACCGTCTCCACGGGATACTGCCTGTACCCCGAGGCCCTGCGCGGCGGCTCCTCGACGAGACCCTGCCGCTCGTAGAACCGGACGGTCTCCACGCCGACCCCGGCGAGACGGGCCACCTTTCCGATCGTCAAAGTCTCCATGACACCCTCCTTGTCCCCCACGGTAACATTCTACACCCGGTACCATACTACGGAGTCAAGTGTTTCAGAAAAAAATTTTGCAGCCGGGGCTCAAACAAGGAGCAATGGAACACGCAAACAACGGAGTCTGCGCCGCTGTGCCGCGGACCGACGAAAAGGTATTGACCGTCGAGGCGTCGGACCGGATCACGACAGGGGGGAGAACGGTTATGAAGAGGGTTACGGGCGGGGCCTCTCGTACAACATTATTGTTGTACAACGCCCATGTTGCATGACATCCCCGTCTCTTTGCCGCAAGCGTCCGAAGCGGCCTTTACGGGATCTTCATCCGAAGCATCGTCCTCTCGAGCGCATGAAGCAGGCAAGGGTCCGGCGTCGACCAACAGGAAAGACGCAGCCGCCTTCCTGCCGGCAAAAAAACCTTCCATTTCACCGTGCTCCTGGTGTACCTTTTCTTATGGGCATTCCCGGGCATGCCGACGCCGCACCGGCCTTCACACCCGCGGCACGGCGGCTTTTTGCGAAGATGAAAAAGGGCATAGACATAGTATCCGTCGAAAGGATAAGGCGCGCTGCACGGAAGAGGCGTTTCCTCGAAAGGGTCTTCACCGAAGAAGAGCTGCGCTACGCCTTCTCCAGGAAGGATCCCTTCCGCCACCTCGCCGGACGGTTCGCATCGAAGGAGGCGTTCCTAAAGGCCCTGGGCACAGGGCTCGCGAGCGGGCTCGGGTGGCGGGACGTGGAGGTGGTGAAGGACGGACGTGGACGGCCCTCGATAAAGGCGGGTGCACGTGCGGCTGCCATGGCGAAGGGAAGGATCTTCCTGAGCATGGCCTACTTCAGGGACATGGCCGTTGCGGTCGTGGCCATAGACCGCCCGTAGGCGGCGGGAACGGGGCTTCTTTCCCCTGTCAACGGGCGCGACACCCCGGTATCAGCCCACTGCATCCAGGATACTCCCGAGTGATGCGACGGCGGCCCTCACCACGTTCCTCTCCCCGAGCCTCAGGTTCCTCTCGGTTATGCCGCCCGTACCGGCGCGGTTCACGACCCCGGTTATGCACCCTCCCCTGAGCCCCATGGAGGCCGTCATAGTGAGGATCGTGGCCGCCTCCATCTCGTAGTTCAGGACCCCGAGGTTCAGCCACTCCTCGGCCGAGCCCCTGAGCTCCCTTATCACGTACCTTCTGAAGGAGTCGTCCCGCTCCTCGCCGGGGTAGAAGGTATCCGAGGATGCGCTTATCCCGACATGATACCTCACGCCGGCCCCGCGGGCCCCTTCGATGAGCGCGCACACGATCCCGTGGTCCGCCACGGCCGGGTACTCTATGGGCGCGTAGTGACGTGACGCCCCGTCGAGGCGGACCGCGGCCGTGGTCACCACGACATCCCCTGTCCTTATCCCGGGCTGTATCGCGCCCGTGGTGCCGACCCTTATGAAGGTGGTGACGCCGAGGGCCGCCAGCTCCTCGACGGCGATCGAGGCCGAGGGGCCGCCTATGCCGGTCGAGGTGACCAGCACCTTGCCGCGTTCCGTCTCCGAGAGGTACGTGCAGAACTCCCTGTTGAAGGCTATCTCACCGGCCCTCCCTCCGTACATCTCGGATACGGCGCCCGCCAGGAGTCCGGCCCTCGCCGGGTCTCCCGGGAGCAGGGCGACCCTTGCGCCGCGTATCATGCCCTTCGTCAGGTCGAGATGGTATACCCTTTTCATGCGCGTATCTCCTCGTCATAAATATGTCTCTCTTTGGAAGTCTTCTTTACAAGTCAAGGGAGGCCTTCCATCATGCCTTTGGGATATGAGAGGGAATCCTACAGCCTCCCTTGTTTTTCCATGGCGAGGCCTCCAAGGGATCGCTTCCTCTTTTCCTCTTTTTTGCCATTGCGAGGGACCGGGGCGCGAAGCAACCTATTCCTTTGAGGCGCGGGGCTTCACGAGATCGCTTCGCTTGCGCTCGCGATGACAAAAAGGCGCCCCGGCGCGATGTACCTTCCGGTTATTGCGAGGACGGGGCGAAGCGCGGCGGGCCGGCCCGAAGCGACCCCCGTCTCAATCCACGCAGCCTGCCGAGATTGGAGGAGATCCAAAAACTTCTCCTCCCCGGCAAGGTCGCTTCGCCCATTTACCTTGCCCGCCCTGTCCCGCCCC
>WGEY01000079.1 GCA_015492495.1 Deltaproteobacteria bacterium
CATCTATGCGCTCAAGGACGGCGAGAGGTCCGTGGCTGAGCTCGTCAAGACGTTGGGCCTTCCCAAGCCCAACGTGTCGCAGCACCTTGCCGTCCTGAGGGCGTGCGGGGTCGTGAAGACGAGAAGAAAGGGTGTAAAGATCTACTACAGCATTGCAAATCCAAAGATAGTCAAGGCATGTACTCTGCTTAGGGAGGTGATGATAGAGGAGTTCGAAGCAAGGAGGAAGCTCTTCAGTAAGCTCAAAAAACACTAACATCTTCAAGGAGGGACGGTATGAAGGAAGTCACCATTGTTTTGCAGGATGCCCCCTATGGAAGTGAAAGGGTCTGGAACGCATTGAGGCTTACCGAGGCGTTGCTTACGGAAGGAGAGTCCGTCAATATCTTCCTTTACGGTGATAGCGTTACGATGGGAAAGAAGGGGCAGAAGCTGCCCAAGGGTTTTTATAATCTGGAAGAGATGCTCAAGAATCTTATAGCCAGGGGTGTAGAGGTGAGAACATGCATCACCTGCACAAGGGCCAGGGGTTTTGTTCAGGAGGACTTCATAGAAGGCGTAAAGGTGGGAAAGACACTAGATCTTGCACGCTGGATAAAGGAGGGCAGGCAGGTATTGATGTTTTGATCGTGTTTCGTCGTACGAGCAAGGCGGCCCGGCAGCGGCGGAGCGTGGTTGTTCTTCGTTCCGGCGTGCCACCCCGTAAAGAGTGGGGCCGAGGTTAAGTCCCGTGGATCCCAAAGATCTCCACAACACCTGACAACCGGCTTCCTCAAGCTCTTGAAAGATTATCTCCTCCGCTCTCACGGCTCAGGAGGTGTCCCATTTTTAGACCTCACGGTTTTCGGGTCGTCGCCTGTGCCTGGTGCGGCTCTCCTCCACGGGCAGGGCGGTGCCTGTGACCCCACCGTGGAGGATACAGTTTTTTTGAAGCTCCTGCGGCAAGCCGCGGGAAGCGGTGGTCTCCGCCTGCAAATCTTTACGCTCTCAAGTGATTTGCGCGGATTTTTTCCTGCTTATGGACGTTCGTTCAGAGGTGGTTAGAGGGCAGGCTTGTCATGTGTAGGTGAATAACGTATTCCTACTGGCTATACTAAACTTCCGCCTCGACACCGGTTGCAACGGCAAAGCACTCGAGCCCGGAGCCATTCTCCCGTATTATCCTGCGGCAGTCCGTCTCGATACGATCGATCTCTTCATCGGTCCTGTCCTGGTTGTGGTGAAACAGACCAAGCCTTTTTACGCCGGCCTTGAGCGCAAGATTCAGCGTGTCGGTGTACAGGGAATGCCCCCACCCCCTTGTTTGTTCGTAGTCCTCGGGCGTGAACTCTGCGTCATGGAAGAGGAGGTCCGCCCCCTCGGAGAACCTTACGTACTCGTCGAACCCCAGGCCAGAGGGATGGGGATGGGCGAGTTCGTTGTCGGTCAGGAAGACGAAGCATTTTCCGTCCTCCTCGAGTCTGTAGCCTACCCCCCTGTTGGTGTGGTTGAGCGGTATGGTGGTCACTCGGACCGGCCCTATCCAGAAGCTTTCCGGCCCGGTGCCGTGAAACTCGATCTCTGCATGTATGTCTTCAAGCTCCACCGGGAAGTACGGAGGGGACATGGTCCGTGAGATTATCTTCATGAGCGAGTCCTGGGTTGTCCGCGGCCCCCGTATGTGTATCTCGCTGTTGCTCCTGTACAGGGGCTTGAAGAAGGGGAACCCGGAGAGGTGGTCCCAGTGAGGATGGGTGAGCATTATGTTGATCCGGCCATCGTCCTGTTTTACGATCCTGTTGCCGAGTCTCCTGATACCTGTTCCTGCGTCGATTATTATAAGATCTCCTTCACTGCTCACGACCTCTATGGAGGTCGTGTCTCCGCCGTACTTGAGGTATTCACCACCGGATACTGGAATCGATCCCCGCGCTCCCCAGCAACGTATAAGCATCCACTCTCCTTGTTTATGGCGTTAAGGACCGGAGTAAGGACTGAAGTTATAATTGTTATATTATAAGGCAGGTGGATCCTTTAGTCAAATCATCCACGAAGTATCTGGTCTATTGCTCCAGTGCCTTCTTTGCGGCGTCGATGACCTCCTTGACCGGCACCTTCTTCTTTTCAGCGATGACCCTGCAGTCCTCGTATTCAGGCTGCACGTTCACAACCAAGTCGTCGAGCAGGGATTGTTTCACCCTCACGGTGCCGTAAGGAGTTTTTACCTTAATGGTCCTCCTTTCAAGGCACCTCCTTTCCACCGTGTGATACCTTACACCTATGGAGGTCGATTCCTTGAACATGATCTCCATGAGCCTGTCTCTGTCCTTGTCATAGGCAAGCACCGTCAGCAGCGTGCCGGGCCTTGACTTCTTCATCTGCACCGGCGTGAAGTACACATCGAGCGCCCCTTCCCCGAGGAGCCTTTCCATCAGGTAGCCGCATATCTGGGGGTTCATGTCGTCGATGTTGGTCTCCATCACGGTGAGCCTCTGCCCGCCTCCGTCGGCCCTTCCCAGTACGGCCCTCATGGCGTTCGGCAGCTCCTTCAGGTCCTTTCCGCCTACACCGTAACCGATCTTCTCGACGGTCATCGCCGGTATCTGCCCGAAACCGCTCGCAAGGGTCTTTACTATGACGGCGCCGGTCGGTGTGGTAAGCTCCATCTCTATATCTGAGGGAACGACCGGCACCCCCTTTATGACCTCGAGTGTTGCAGGTGCCGGAACCGGGAGCCTTCCGTGGTCCGTGTTGACCCACCCCCTGCCTAGAGGTATGGGAGATGCGTAGACCTTGTCCACCTTGAGTTCGTTTAAGGCTATGGCGACCCCAACGATATCAACGATCGAGTCTATGGCGCCCACCTCGTGGAAGTGGACCTTCAGATGACTTATGCCGTGAACCTTGCCCTCGGCAATGGCGAGGTTCTTGAACATGGAGAGGCTGAGTTCCTTTACCCTTGAAGAGAGGGTGCTTCCCCATATGAGATCCTTTATGTCCTTGAAGGTCCGCCGGTGCCGGCTCTCCACGGTGCTCACCTTGAACCTCGTGCCTGTTATGGCGTGGCGTTTCTCTCTCGAGGTCTTTATGGTGTAACCGTCGACCCGGAGCTTCTTAAGCTCGCCTTCTATCTTGGCGAGGTCCACGCCCATGTCTATGAGCGAGGCCATGCACATATCGCCGCTTATTCCGGTGGGGCAGTCAAGGTACAGTATCTTCATGTCGATCACCCGGTTTGAAGTGCACCGCTCCGGTGATGGTTGAACCTTCATGGAGGCTTGAAGCCCGCCTCAAACCGTCCTGTGGAGGTTCATCCCTCTGCCCTGTTGATCAGGCTTGCCACGTACGCGGCGCCGAAGCCGTTGTCTATGTTTACCACGGATATCCCGGCGCTGCAAGAGTTCAGCATGGCCAGGAGGGTCGTAAGCCCCCCGAGGTTGGCCCCGTAGCCGACGCTTGTGGGAACGGCTATTACCGGTCTTGCCACGAGTCCGGCCACAACACTCGGCAGCGCCCCTTCCATGCCCGCCGCGACGATGAGAACATTGGCCGCAAAGAGGATCTCCTTTTTGTGGAGAAGCCTGTGTATCCCCGCCACTCCCACATCATAGAGCCTTTCGACCCGGTTCCCCATGCACTCGGCCGTGGTCGCAGCCTCCTCGGCAACCGGAACATCCGATGTGCCGGCGCATATTACGAGTACGGTCCCCCTGCCTGTCCTCTTGACAGGATGCGATCTTATGAAAAGTGTTCTTGCGACCTTGTTGTAGTCGGCCTCGGGGAAGGCCCTCCTGAGCGCGCGGGCCTTTTTTTCATCGATCCTCGTGACAAGGACGTTCTCCTTTTTCTTCGTCATTCGACCCGCGATCTCTCGGATCTGCGTGGCACTCTTGCCCTCACCGAATATGACCTCGGGAAAACCCTGCCTCAAGGAACGGTGGGTGTCTATGGTTGCGAACTCGAGCTCCTCGAACGGCAGCCCCTTGAGCCTATAGAGCGCTTCGTCGACCCCTACCCGGCCCTTCTCCACGTCCTCGAGGAGCCTCTTTAAGAGCCTCACGTTCATTGCCGAATCAAATCCTCCTGTGTCTTACTTTTCAGGCCGTCTTCTGCCTCCCGAACACCCTCGCCGCCAACTGGGATGTATCCAGCAGGAAGACGGGCCTTCCGTCGCTCATGACCGTCAACCCGGCGGTGCCCCAGAGCCTTGTAAAGGGCTGGGGGAGGGGGCGTATGTAGGCATCCATCTCATCTATGACGTCGTCCACCAAGATGCCGAACGTTTTTGGTCCGCCTCCGCCGTTGACAACGACGACTTTCCTGGGCCAAGGCCTTTCGGATACCTCCATGCCCATAACCTCTCCGAGCTCCTTGAGATACAGCCTCCTGCCTTCGTAGTCCATCTCCCCGTCACTTATATCGTCCCTTTCCACCTCTACCACCTTTTCCACCCTGGACACCGGTATGCTGAAGACCTCTGCATCCACGGCGACAAGGAGAACCTTTATTATCATGGCCGTTCGTGGAAGCTCCATGACGATCGAGGTGCCCTTGCCGGGTGAGGATCTTATCTCCAGCCTTCCGCCCATGCCCTCCACCATGTCCTTTACGGCATCCATGCCCACGCCCCTTCCGGAGACGTCCGTTACAGAGGACGAGAGGGTGAGCGCCGGCATGCACACGAGCATGAGGACCTCCCTGTCGCTCATGGATTCGATCCTTGCCCTGTCCATCCCCATAGCGACAGCCTTTTCCCTGAGCCTCCCGGGATCTATGCCCCTGCCGTCGTCCGTGACCTCTATGACGGCGTTGTCCCTTCTTTCATATGCGCGGACGGTTATCGTTCCACACGAGGGCTTGCCCATCTTCTTCCTCTCGTCCGGATCCTCTATGCCGTGGTCCACCGCATTCTTTATAACATGTACAAGCGGGTCTGTCATGCATTCGAGTATAGCCCTGTCGAGCGTGACATCTCCACCTTCTACCCTGAGCCTCACCTCCTTGCGGCCTTGCCTGGCGATGTCCCTTACTATCCTGGGCAGGTTCTCTGTGACGCTCGTGAACGGCAGCATCCTGGCTGAGAGTATGTTTGCATGAAGCTCCTCAACGGACTTTCCGAGCCCGTGGACGCCTTCCTTGAACTCTATGGACCCTGACTCCGAAGCTATGGCGCGAAGCCCGGACAGCACGGACAGAAGGTCTCCCGTGATCCTCAGGAGATTGTCGAAGACACCGCTTTCGACCTTCATGATCTTCGACAGCCGTATCCCCGGTACACGCGCCCCGTGGAGCGTGGGTGGTTCCGGTGCAGGCTTAGAGGACGGTACGGTTTTTTCAGCCGAGGAGATCCTTCCTATCTCCTCCATGAGCTGCCGCGTGTCCAGGTCGTCCAACGGCCTGTCATCCTCTATGCGGTGTACCATCTCCTTCAGCATGTCGAAGGACTCAAAGAGCAGCGAAAGCATCTGCTCCGTAGGCTTGTCCTTCATGGTACGCATCATGTCGAGCAGCCCCTCCTGTGCGTGGGTGAACTCCTTCATGGTGTTGTAGCCCATGGATGCACACATGCCCTTTATGGAGTGGTAGTGCCTGAACAGCGCATCGACGACGGCCCTGTTCCAGGGATCGTTCTCCAGGGCAAGGAGTCCCTTTTCTATGCCGGAGAGCCTGTCGTAGGTCTCGTGCAGGAATAGCGCCTTGTACTGTGAATTATCCATTGGAAGTGCATTGCGTGCGCATTCACCGTGGCGGGCATGGGTGAATGCGGGCTGATACAATTGAAACTCGCATGCATCCGGGAACCCCCTGCCTGGGTGAGCCCGAAGGGGGTGCGTGCTGTCTGAGGCATTGGACTGTCATCACTTGATGCACGGGGGGTGTTTCACGTCCTGTCCTTCTTTAGAGAGCAGCGACGTTGTCTCGTCGTACAGGGTTCCGCAGTCGACCACCTCGACCGTGCTGTCGTTGAGCGCCATGGTTGCGGATATATATTTGTCGGTCGACGGGGTAACCTTTACATCCGTCAGTTCCTTTTTCCAGAGAAAAGAGAGCTTTTGTGTCCCCACACAGAGCCCCACCACCTTCTCACCATCCCTGACTATTATTACGGTGGAGGGCCCCTCTATACGATACCGTCCCTTGCCGAAGACACGCTTCATGTCCACGACCATTACCGGCTCACTTCTGTGGGTTATGACACCCATCACGGGCTGCCTTCCACCCGGCAGGAAAAAGACCCTGTCCACCTCGGCCACACCCTCGACCGAAGCGAGCTCGAGGGCGAGCCTCCTGCCGTCTATATCGAACAACAACTTGTCGCCGCTTGTTGGCATCGTCTAATCGAGCTTGAACTTGGCTACAACGGCCCTGAGCTCCTCGGACTGCTCGGACAGCTTCTTTGATGCCGCGAGCGTCTCTTCTATGGCGGAGCCGTGCCTGTCGACCGCCTTGTCCACCCCCTCGGTCAAGGCGAGGTTTTCGCGCGCTATATCCGCCACGTGTTCTATTATATCGACGGTCCTTGCCGATTTTTCCTTCTGCTTTTGCGTCAACGCCAGTATGAGATTCGACTTTTCCGCCACCTCGGAGGTGTAGTCGGTGATATCGCCCAGTATCTCCCTGATCCTTCTTATGTCGTTACGGCCCTCCTTTATGGACGAGGCACCTTCGTTGGCCGTTGCAACCACGCGTTCCACCTCTGCGGAGAGCTCTTTTACTATGAGGGAGACCTCTTCCACGCTCTTGCTGGTGTTGTCCGCGAACCGCCGTACCTCTTCGGCGACCATGGCGAAGCCCTTGCCGTGTTCCCCGGCCTTGCTGGCCTCGATGGTGGCGTTCAGCGCAAGCAGATCCGTCTGGCGGGAGATGTGCGTGATTACGTCCAGTATCTTCGGTATGCTGGCGAGCCTTTCCTTCAAGTGGGCCGAGGCGGACTCCGTCTTTTCTATGCCCTTGAATATGGTCTCCATCTTCTCTATGGCGCTTGTGGCGGTGTTCGCCCCGCGGTGCACCATGGAGTTCACCTTTTGCGAAGAGTTCGCCGTGTCCATGACCTTTATCGCCACGTCATCGGCCAGTTCGGCGACCTCCTTTACCATCCTTGAAGCCTCCTCCACGTGGCTCGCCTGTTCGAGCGCCCCGTCGAATATCTTGCTCGTACCGTTGACGACCTCACCGGAGGTCTCGTGCCCCTTCTTTATTATCGCATTCAGCGTGGCCTGAGCGTCAGTGAGGTTGGCTACAGTATCCTTCAGGTGTCCGACAAGCCCCCTGAGGTTGGTAAAGACCAGAAAGAGCGCCTCCTCGAGATCCGTCGTCTCATCGGGAAGGAACTTCGCTGTCAGGCGGGGTCTCTCCGAGATATGCAACTCTCCCAGGCTTATCTTCTTCGCCATCTGCGTGAGATAGCCGAAGTCCCTCGTGAAGCTCCTGGTGAAAGAGGAGCCGAGGATGAGCCCTATGACCATCGCGATGAGGATGCTCAGCGGGGTCCGCATCCACTCCGTAACCCCGGTCTTCTCTACAAACCCCGGAACGAACGCAGCGGCCGCCACAACAGCGAGGAAGCCGAATATGAATTTGTATCCTATCGGTACCTTCACTATCCTCCACCGTCTTTCCCATGAAGGGGGCTCGGTATATCGCGGTAACGGCTACCTGAAGTGCTCAAAGCCTTCTTCTGCAAGGCGGATGGGGCTGCCGTCCCCGTCTACGATCCTTATGCCTTCTTCCGGCCCAAGGACCTCTCCTATTGGTGTTATCGGAAGCCCGAGCTCTTTCTTGAGCCTTTCTATCGCCCCTGTGCTTTCAGGCCTTGCGGTGAAGAGGAGTTCGTAGTCCTCGCCGCCGGCAAGTACCAGCCTGCGGTTTGACGGATTCTCGCGTAGGTGGTCCTTCATCTCTTCAGAGAGCGGGAGGGCCTTGAACTCCACGGCCGCACCCGTGTTGCTCTCTTCGGTGAGGTGCCTCAGGTCCTGTACGAGGCCGTCGCTTATATCGATCATTGCCGTGGCGAGTCCGCGCTCGGCAAGGGCCCTTCCTGCGCGTATCCTGGGGGTCGGATCAAGGTGCCTGTGGACGGCCCTCTTGAAGGGGCCCTTTGACACGGCCTCGATGCCCCTTTCCATAAGCACGCTTAGCCCGAGCGCCGAATCCCCTATGGTGCCGGTGACGTAGATCCTGTCACCGCATCTGGCGCCGTCTCTGTAGACCACCTCATCTATCGGCACCTCGCCGAGCACCGTGCTCGTCAGTACGGTTCCACCGGGTGACGCAGAGGTGTTCCCGCCTATGAGGATGACGTCGAACTCCTTCGCGCAATCAGCGATTCCGTTGTACAGTTCGTCGAAGAAGTCTTCAGTGGTCTCGGGTGTAACGGCTACCGAAAGAAGCAAATAGAGCGGCACGCCGCCCATTGCCGCAACGTCGGATAGTGATATGCTTACAACCTTTCTGCCGAGAAGATACGGTGGTGTGTAGGAGGTCCGAAAGTGGACCTCCTCTATCAGTGTGTCGGTGGTTGAGAGAAGTCCTCTTGAATCGTCAACAATGGTTACGGCGGTATCGTCCCCGAGCGCCTTTACGACACGGGGCCCCCTTGCGGTAAACCTCTCCCCGAGCCTTTTTATGAGAGAGAGTTCACCGAGCTCCTTCAGTCGCATCCACGGTCGCCTTCAGGGGGCTGCGTGCGCTTTTCCGGCCGCCGCCTTCTTTGCCTTGGTCTTTTTTACGGCCTTCTTGTTTTTTTTCTTAAGTACGAGGTCCAGCACCTCGTCCATGTGCTTCACCAAAACGATGTTGAGCTCTTTTCTTACGTTCTTGGGTATCTCCTCGAGGTCTTTCTTGTTCCTTTCGGGCAGAATGACCGTCTTTATCTTCGCCCTCAGCGCGGCGAGACACTTCTCCTTGATCCCTCCCACCGGCA
>WGEY01000080.1 GCA_015492495.1 Deltaproteobacteria bacterium
CTGTTGTATCATCTCCTTGACCCTCCTGGATGTAGTGGGTTTAACCTTGCAGGTGATATTCTATATCACCCTAAACCCTTATCCAAGAGGGTTTTTCTATATATCCCATTGAACTCTAAATCTGTTTTAGGGGAGACACGGCTTCACCCGGGACGTGGTGAAGGCACAGAAGGCACAAAGGAGCGATCCCTTGACCAAGTGCACGCAGCGTAAGCAGATGCAGACACAAAAAACACTGGACAGAGAGGCGTTATTGAAGTATCATCGAAGGTACAATGAACCCATACAGGGAGGGCGTCTGTCAACCCTCCCTGGTGGACCCGCAGGTGTTCGCAGAGCCTTGCCGATAGATGGCGATGTAGGGGCTCCCATCCCGCGGGTCTTCAGCCAGCCGAAGGCGTAGCACCTGTTTTACGGCCTGTCACAGATCCTTCCGGAACAAAAGGGGTTGCGGCTCCTGCCGCGGCCCCTTTTTTAATGCGGACCAGGATCGGCCTCTCTCGGTGCCAAACGGCGAGCGCTTGTGAAAGGTACGGGTAATAACCATTATAAACATCAAAACGAACCGGAGGAAAAGATGGCTCAGGTAAAGAACGGAGATCAGGTAACGGTGCACTATACCGGAAGACTGGATGACGGCACGGTCTTTGACTCCTCGGAGGTCCACGGCCCGCTCGCCTTCAGGGTGGGAGACGGACAGGTGATCGCGGGCTTCGAGAACGCGGTCACGGGAATGACGCCCGGAGAGAAGAGGACGGTAAAGATACCGGCGGCCGAGGCATATGGCCCGAAACGCGAAGAACTCATGGTAGAGGTCGACAGGGAGAGGCTGCCGCAGGACATCGAACCCGCTGTAGGCAAGACGCTCGAGATACGCCAGCCGGACGGACAGGTGATCGTGGTAAGGATAGTAGACGTGACCGACCAAAGGGTATGCCTTGATGCAAACCACCCGCTTGCCGGACAGGACCTGACGTTTGACATAGAGCTGCTGGAGATAGCCTGACCCGCTCCACCCCCACTCGACGGAAAATCAGGTTTGAAAAAACAGCCCGGTCTGTGGTAGAAAGGAAGACGACTTGACCGCTCTTGGTTGACGTGCAGGTATGGGTGAAAAAAGGTTCAGTAAAAGAGTCGCCTTTCGCAATGTGGTGCGGTTCGGCCCAAAAAACCCGCCGGAGTTCACGTCCTTTCTCCTTGATCTCTCGGATACGGGTGTCTGCATAAAGACGAACAATATCTTTCGTCCGGGCACAAAACTCTATTTGAGCATCGAGGTGGACGGCAGGGCGTACGGGGCCGAGGGGGTCGTCATGTGGGCCAAGAAGGCCCCGCCCGGGCTGGTGCGCCACGTAAAGAACGGCATGGGAGTGAAGTTTACACAGGTCGACGAGGAGTTGATCGAACTATACAAAAAGAAGAAGGGGGTGTGACCGGATAGCGCCCAAGACCTCAGCCGCGTAAAGGCTTCTGCATGGATCACCCCCCGAACTCCTCGATGCGCCTTACAAGATCAAGCAGGCTCTTTTCCATGATATCGAACAACCTGTCTCCCTTGGACTTCGATGCCTTTGCCGGGTTGCCCCACACGGCACCCGGCCAGTACCTCCTCTTGTCCGCGGCGACGATCGGCTTTGGAAGATCCGGGTACTCCTCTCGGCCCCTTCCCTTTACGAGTTCTTCCGATAACGAAAGTATGAGGGACGTCTCGAGCTCGCCGGCGTGCGAATCGTTCTTCGTGTCGGCAAGGTCCATGGCCTCAGGCGGGAGTATGTCGTATATCGCAAAGGCGGCTATCACAACCCCCTTGAGCTCCTCCGTAAGCAGCTCGGCGGCCTCCCTCATGGCGGAGGTGTGTATGCCCCCGCCGTGGCCCGACACGAGCACGAACCTCCTGAGCCCCTTTCTGAAGCCGTCCCTCACGATGTCCGTAATAATCCTCCTGAGCGTTTCGGCCGAAATTGAGATGGTTCCGGGATGCTGCGCGGTCGATGTGCACTGACCGTAGTGGACCGGAGGGGCGACGAACACTGTAGTCCTCTCCGACACCCTCCTTACGACCTCCTGTATGATCAGCGTGTCCGTACCAAGCGGAAGATGCACCCCGTGGGCCTCGACCGTGCCGAAAGGAACGACAAGCGTCCTCGTCTTTTCAAGACCTCTCTCGAACTCCTCCATGGTCAATCCTTTGATCAGCATCCTCTCACCTCCATCTGTCGTAGGTGTATGCCCCCAGAAAGGCACCCGCTCCGTTTGCCGCCGCATCCATGACGCTTGCGCTCCTGTAGGGCACAAGGCCCTGGCAGAGCTCGATGAAACCACCGTAAAAGAAGGCCAACGCAAACGCCAGGAAGAACGCACCCCGCCTTGGGTACGCAGCGGTATTGGCAATGGCCCTGAGCGACAGGATCCCCATCACCCAGTACATGGCGGCATGCACCAGCTTGTCCATGTGCAACATGTCCCACAGACCGGGCAGTTCCTCGGCCACCGGCCTTATCGATACGACAAAGACGACGAACATGTAGAGGACGAGCGGCGTCCAGTGGCGCAATAGAGCCGAGTTTCGTGGTCCTGTCTTTACGGTCAAAGCCGTTCCTCCCGGCTCTCAGCCGTGCTCATCGTGGAGCGCGTTCGGGCCGTGGCTGTGCGCATGCACCATCTTACCGTGCCTGTGGACGTGTTCGTGTATCAGGTTCGCCCCTATAAGAAGCTCCTTGTCGTAGAGTATGTCGACGGGACGGCCGTCCGCAACGATCCTGTGGGATTCGTCCAGTACCATGACCCTGTCCGCAACGTCTTCGGCAAGGCCCAGATCATGCGTGGCTACAACAAAGGTCTTCCCGGCCCTCTTGAACTCGTAGAGAAGCCCCATGAGCCAGACCTGCGTTCTTGGATCCAACCCCGTGGTAGGCTCGTCGAGCAGGAGGACGTCCGGGTTCTGCGTGAGAACCGACGCTATGGCGACCTTCTTCTTTTCGCCGGCGCTGAGGCTGTAGGGAGCCCGGTCCCTCAGGGATGTAAGCCCGAGCATGGAGAGCACATCCTCGACCCTTGCCCTGACCTCGCCTTCTTCAAGGCCGAGCTGCAGGGGGCCGAAGCACAGCTCTTCGAAGACCGTGGGACAGAAAAGCTGCACATCCGGCTCCTGAAAGACAAGCCCTACCCTCTCTCTGAAGGCCTTTGAGTCTGCAGAGCCGTTCAGACGGCGGCCGTAGAAGGAGACGGTTCCCTCCGACGGCTGGTACAACCCGTCAAGTATCTTAAGGAAGGTAGACTTGCCGGTGCCGTTTGCACCGACGACGACTATGTTCTCTCCTGCCCCGATCCTCAGGTCCACATCCCTGAGGGCCGGAACCTCGCCGTAGCTGAAGCTCACACCTTCGAGCCTGTATATCTCTTCACCCTTCATCCAGCCTTCACCTCAGAGCCCTATGGAGATAAAGAAGACAAAGGATACGAAGCCGATCCAGAGATAATCCCTTGCCTTGAGACCATTGGGCTTCAGTGTCCTGATCCTGCCGGTAAACCCTCTCGACGACATCGCCATTGCAACCTCCCTGGAGCTACGAAGCGAACGCTCGACGAGCAGGCCGGCCCTTGAGGCGAACCACCTCTGCGCATCACCAAGCCTTGATGGATCTATGGTCCTCGCCCGCCTCGAAAGGCTTGTGTCCTCAACCACCTTGAGGAGTACGAAGACATAGCGGAATGTCATGAAAAGCGCCGTCACGAAAAACGACGGTACGGGAAGCCCTTGAAGCCCCTTGAAGAGGTCGGACTCCCTTGTGGAGAGCAAAAGAACCGCTACAGGCGTGACCATGGCGGCAACTCTCGTCATAAGGAGTCCGGCGGTTCCGAGCCTCTCGACTGTAAAGACCACCCTGTAGCCCAAGACCTCGACCCCAGCGGTTCCTCCATCTGATGCCTGCCCCCCGATGAGGTCGAAAAACAGCGGAACTGCCACAACGGCCGCAAGAATAAGTGCAGGCAAAACCCTTTTAAACAGGGCGCTGAAGCTCACGGATGAAAGGAGGGCCAAAACAAGCGTCAAGACAAGGAGCCCGGCAAGTGGTCCGACCTCCTCGATGAACGCCCCGCTCAGCACGAGGAGCAGGGTGCCGCCCACCCTGGCCCTCTGGTCGATTGACTGAAGCAGCCCCTTGTGCGGACTGCGTACACGAGGCGCCACCATCTCCCTGACAAGGAAAGAGACACCTTCAATGTTCTTCTCCAGGAACCCCCTCCTCGGTCGCATAAGGCCTGTCGTCCGTGCCGGTCCTTTTGTGCCGTTCAGCCACTCGGGCAGCCTTACCTGTGCCATACCTTACCCACGAGATATATCCCTGCGACCACCGCCGCACTGCCGATGAAAGCAGAGACGATATATGACAATGACGGTCCCATACCGGATACGGTGTAGCCCGGCATGAGCCCGTCCCACCACCCTCCGAGCCGGGCCATGCCCTCGGGGATGAACCCGGTGATGAGCTGGAGTTCGTCAACACTCCACTCGCCCCAGGCCGTGCCCGAGGCCAGGAGGCCGAGCGGCGTAAGGAGCGCCATTACGACAACGACCGCCCACATGGGCCTTGGAGCGGCCTCAGCCGGCCTGTACAGGAGATCGGCATTCGTCCTGGCGAGAAAAGAGACCACAAGGGCCGTGGCCACCCCCTCGACCGGGCCGAAGAAGAGAAGGTGCGGCACAAGCACTGCCGGCACGGTGACCGACAACGGATACGGTGCGTACAGGGGCGCACCCGTGGTGCTTTGTGCTATCGACGGCTGCAGGCCGAGCTCAATGGCCGCTGCCAGCGCGGCCAGATTGACCGACACATAGCCGGCGGCAAAGGACGCCGCCCATAGCCACCGCGTACCATCCCTGCCCCGGTGCAACGTGCGGTACACGTAGTAACCGGTAAAGGACATCACGAACGCCATGTTGAAGGAGTTCGCCCCGAAGGCCGTAACACCCCCGTCTCCAAAGAGGACGGCCTGCAGAAACAGCGCAATGCTCATCGCAACAACCCCGGCCCACGGCCCGAGCACTATGGCCGCAAGCGCACCGCCGGCCACATGTCCCGTAGTACCCCCTGGCAGGGGAAAGTTGAACATCATCATAACAAATACGAATGCGGCGCTGAAGGCCAGGAACGGAAGCCGCTCCACGTCGAGCGTCCTCTCGACCCTCCTCAACGCAAGGTACCACACCGGCACCATGGCTGCAAATAGAACCCCGCAGGTCTTCGGGCTGAGATAACCATCCGGTATGTGCATTACGGTCTCACGAGCCTCCTTGCATTCGGTGAAAGAACCACGAACAACGCATGGCAGCCTCTCTGCCGCCCCATCTCCGCAGTAAAAAATATAACCCAAAAGATACAAAAAAACCACAAGCCCGAAGACTAAAACAGATAAAAAAACCTCTCTCCATCGGCATGATGAAGAGAGGTTCAAACGCGATGATCCTCCAAGGTATTGTCTCACCTCCGTTCTTTATGTCATGTCACAACATCATATGACCTCGAGAGAGGTTATGTCCTGGTCCTCGCCTATCCTCCTTAGTTTCTTCAACGCCCTCATTTCTATCTGTCGTATCCTCTCCCTGGTGACCCCGAACCGCTTACCTATCTTCTCCAGAGTCTCAGTGTCTCCGTCAAGTCCAAATCGCAGCTTTATTATCCGCCGCTCGTTGTCATCCAAAACCTTCAACCACTCCCTAACA